>CAZPEE010000265.1:0-3415 GCA_964585525.1 uncultured Cocleimonas sp. | reverse complement strand
CAGGCGATTTGTGAAGAAGGGTCAGGCGCGTAGAAAAGCCCATGTGGCTTGGCCGCCTCTGAAATGGCAAGGTTGCGTACACCTGGCTGGACGGTAGCGGACTGTTTTTTGGGATTAACCCCAAGAATACGGTTAAAGCGTGACAGCCCCAGAATAATCCCGCCTTCATGTGGCAAAGCACCGCCGGACAAGCCTGTGCCTGCACCGCGTGCAACAATGGGTACTTGCAAGCGCGCACAGGCTTTGACAATGCGTTGAACCTGCTCAATGGTATCGGGCAGGGCAACTGCCAGTGGCAGGCGCTGGTAGGCAGAAAGGCCATCGCATTCATAAGGCCGTAATTCTTCTTCTTTGCTTAACAGACATTCAGGGGGTAGTATTTCTCCCAGTTCATAAAGCAGTGATTGACGAATTTGCCGGATATCCGGTTCAGGGTTGTTTTCCAAAGGCATTTTACCATTCTAACTTGACTGGCATTGATATACACTAACGCAGGTATTTTTTATGGAGATTTTCTGACCAGTGGCTTTTTTTTCATCAATATCAATCGCACAGGTTCTAGCGATCATGCTCGGTGGTGGCATGGGTGCTTTGGCGCGCTATGTTGTATCGGCTATTGTTATGGAAAAAACAGGCGGCAGCTTTCCCTATGGCACGCTGACCGTGAATGTGCTGGGTTCGTTTGCAATGGGGTTTCTGGCAATGTGGCTGGTGGAGCGAATAGGGCTTGATCCATTGCTGCGGTTGGCAATCTTTGTCGGTTTTTTGGGTGCATTTACCACGTTTTCGACCTTTTCCATGGAAACACTAAATCTGTTTGAACAGGGGCAACAATTTAAAGCCCTGCTGAATATGCTTCTGAATGTATCGTTCAGTGTGTTAGCCGTCTGGTTTGGCGCACTCGCAGGTAAATCAATTTAAAAAGAGAAAGCAATGTTAGATATAAAATTATTACGCAAAGATCTGGATGGTGTTGCGGCACAATTGGCGCGCCGGGGGTTTACGCTGGATACGGCAAAATTTCAGGCGCTTGAAGACAGGCGCAAGTTGTTGCAATCCGCAACGCAGGATTTGCAAAATGAGCGCAATACCCGCTCCAAATTGATTGGTCAGGCAAAAGCAAAAGGCGAGGATATTCAGCCTTTGCTGGCGGAAGTTGCAGACCTGGGGGATAAACTCAAAGAAGCCGAACAGGAGTTAACTGCATTACAGGCGGATATTGATCAGATCATCATGGGTATTCCCAACCTTCTGGATGAATCCGTACCCGAGGGAAAAAGCGAAGATGATAATGTCGAAATAGCCAAATGGGGAGAGCCCACACAATTTGATTTTGAACCCAAAGACCATGTTGACCTGGGCTTGCCCAATGGCTGGATGGATTTTGAAGCAGCGGTAAAGTTGACCGGTTCACGTTTTGTGGTGATGCGTGGCAGCATGGCAAGGCTACATCGTGCATTGATCCAGTTTATGCTGGATACGCATGTTAACAACCACGGTTATACCGAAGTCTATGTGCCTTACATGGTGAATGAGGACAGTATGTATGGCACCGGGCAGTTGCCCAAGTTTGCCGAAGACTCGTTTAAGCTGGAAGGTGAGCAGGATTATTATCTCATTCCCACCGCAGAAGTGCCGGTGACTAACCTGGTGCGTGGGGAAATTGTAGACGCTGGTCAGCTACCGACAAAATACACCGCACATACGCCATGCTTCCGCTCCGAAGCGGGTTCTTATGGTAAAGATACCCGTGGGCTGATTCGCCAGCACCAGTTTGAAAAAGTGGAATTACTCCATTTTGTCAAGCCGGAAGATTCAGAAAAAGCACTTGAAGAATTAACCTCTCATGCCGAGGCCATTTTGCAAAAACTGGAACTGCCTTATCGTAAGATTGTACTGTGTGCAGGGGATACCGGCTTTTCTGCGAGTAAAACCTACGACCTGGAAGTGTGGCTTCCAGCGCAAAATACCTACCGTGAAATATCTTCCTGCTCCAATATGAAGGATTTTCAGGCGCGCCGCATGCAGGCACGTTTTCGCAACCCCGAAACCAACAAACCGGAATTATTGCATACCTTGAATGGTTCTGGTCTGGCGGTGGGCAGGACACTGGTTGCGGTGCTTGAGAATTATCAAAATGAAGATGGTTCTATTCGTATTCCAACCGCATTGCAGGCTTACATGGGTGAGGAAACCCTTTTGCCATGAAACCTGGTTACGTTTATTAAGAATATAAATCAGATGAATGGTAGGCTTTGATGGATGAATAATTTTCTCTAATTCATTATAATGATACGTGCTTGATACTCTGCTGTTACGTTGGCTGGGATGAATACTTGCAAAAGATTTGCCAATAGCTGAAAGTAATCGGTTGATCGGTTGGTTGTATAATTATCATAACAACAGTAACAACCAACAGTGACAACGATAAATAGCTTTTTCAATCAATGTACATGTTTATAGAATAGATTGCCTCTTCTGTAAACACAAAATAATTAAAATAATGAGTAAAGGAAATGATCACGAAACGACTGTTTTTTAGCATACTGATGTTATTTGCCAGTATGGTGTCTCTGGTTTTGCCTAGCACGGCATCTGCTACCCAGGTATGTGCTTCTAATCTTGGTGGTAGTTTCTCATTTGCAAATCCAGTTACGGAAGTTGATACCGGCGAAAGATTAGGCCATGTTTATCGCTTTAGAAATGTACTGAGTGGGGTTGATGCACTGGTTGAGATTGTGGCTACCGAAGGTGCTTATGTTAATCAAATAGATTCTTTTGATCATTATCCGCCGGGTTATAACAAAGCGCTTCAGCCTGATATAAAAACCATTACCAACGCAAATGGCGACCATTATGTGGATTTTAAAATATCATTTGTTGATGCGGGTACATCGACTCCACATATATTTCCAAGTAATGCCTCTTATACAGTCTCGGGGCTTGATATTGATAGTATCGGTAATTTTTCCAAACGTGAGTATGTTGGCTTTAAAGGATTTGATCGTTATTATTTAGAAACAGCGACTAATCTAACGAAAAGGGATAATGGTGGTTTTACTGAGTTCTTGAGTAATGATTCAGCGTTAGATGGTGTAACGACATCTGCGACAAGCAATATTGTTACAGCGGAATACAAAGATGTGAATGTATTCTATTATCGTGCAGGTATTCATCTTGATAACTCCTCTAATACGGATGAACGTTTTTTCTCACTGTATTTTGATTGTATTACTTATGATAACCCTCAAGAACCACCTCCAATTGACCCGCCATCGGGTGTAACTGGCAATGGGAAATTACTCTATGCCAACAGCGGAAACGGCAAATATAAAGACCGTATCCTGTTTATGGACTGGGAGAACTCTGCGTTAAAGGATGGTATCCAGGAGGGTGATACGGTTGAGTTTGCGAT
>CAZPEE010000264.1:0-3453 GCA_964585525.1 uncultured Cocleimonas sp. | reverse complement strand
ATTGGGGTAATAAACCACCGAATGATATTAAGGCTGCACATCCAAGCACCTACGATGGACTGTTTCTGGCGAATGGTAGTACCAATAATACTACCTTAATTACCAGTTCTGAAGCGTGTAGTAAAACAGGTGCTGGTGGTTTGCCCATATGTAACAAACAGAAGAGTTGTACAACGTCATCTTCAACCACTGCTCCTGTGGAATCTGATACACCCATTGCGGGGCAGGATTGTACTGTAATCCCTTATACAAAAACCTGTGCAGCAAGCGAAACGTTTTGTGGTGATGCCCAGGATGCAACGTCTTGTACGACAACATCGGCAACAACAACGTTCTCTTTTGAAGCATGTACAGAAAGTTCTGAAGCAGCCTGTTTGACATCAAACCCGGATTTTACGGGTTGTTTTGCGCCAGACAGATTTTTGTGTGATGTTGGGGATACGATAGCACAATGTCAAACTAAACATCCGACATGGACAAATTGCCAAGCCGATGCAATGGTTCCGGGTTACACCTTGGTGGGTCGAGCTACCTGTGAGGTTCCTGCTGGAGAGATTCCTGCGGGAAATCCACTGACCTGTGCTAAAAAAACAGTATCGGGAGTCGCTTCGGTAACATGTCCGGCAACCAAATATAGCTGTACGCTGACCACAACCACAGAATCCTGTACCCATGTTGTTACCAGTACCATCGTATCTTCAGGTGTAAGTTATAAATCCCCCATAAAAGACGAATGTCAAAGTAACGCGATTATTTTGCTTTCAGATGGTGGGCCAACCGTCAGTAACAGTGCTGAACTGGTTAGTAGTATGATTGGCCCAGGCTTTAGCCAAAATGCTTCTGGAATGGATTGTAAAAATATGCCAAAGCCTTCTGACCCCTATGATTGGGGGGCAGCTGAAAATATTAATTATCATGGACGCTGTGGTATAGAATTGGCCAGTTTTTTAGCACAAACTGACAATAGTGCTTTAGTCAAAAATGAACAGCCTGTAAATCTGTATACCATTGGTTTTGCGCTAGGCGCTGATTCACTAGAACAAAAATACATGGAAGACCTGGCAAAAGCTGGCGGCGGGCAATTCTACCCGGCAGAAAATTCTGCTGATCTAATTGCTGCATTTAAAGATGCAATTTCCAGTAGCAACAAGGCCAGGTTATTTAATCCACCCACTTTTACGCCAAATTCAACCTCGTTGTTATCCCATGGTGAAATCGTTTATTTGCCAGTTTTCAGCCGCGAAAGGGGTACGGCGTGGGCTGGGAACCTGAAGAAATTTAAAATCCATGAAGGCTATTTGACTGAAGCCGATGTCAGCAAAAAAGTCATGGATAGTGACGGTAAAATGCGCAAGGATGTTGTTGATATGTGGGCAACAGGTACACTTGAGCATCCTGTGAAAAGTGGTGGTGCGGCAAGTCAACTTGATCCTTCAAGCCGTATATTATGGACAGATGATGGTTCAAACCTTGTATTACTTAACTCCAGTAACGTCACAAAAGCACAATTGACACCGGATAATAACCCAGTAATCAATGATGCTGAAAGATCAGAGCTGATTGACTATATAAAAGGCTGGGATGACCAGGGCAAGCCAAGGCACCACATGGGAGATATTATCCACAGCAAACCTGTTTTCGTGGATTATCCAGGTGGTCGTCGTGTTATATTTGTTGGCACGAATGAAGGTTTCCTGCATGCGATAAATGATAGCGATGGATCGGAAGCCTTTGCCTACATGCCAAGTGACCTGCTTTCACACATCAAAACTCAAAAAGATAATAACTCAAGTGACTCTCACCCTTATGGTGTTGATGGTGAAATAACCATCTGGAAAGGGAAAATAAACGGTTCAGATAAAGTGCTGCTGATTTTTGGTTTACGCCGTGGCGGTAAAGCCTACTATGCACTGGATGTCACTGATCCAGATCATCCCAGCTTGCATTGGCGTATTACGCATTCAACAGGTCATCTGGGCTATACCTGGTCACAGCCAAAAACCACTAAAATCCTGCATAATGGCGACGTTAAAAATGTGGTGATTTTTGCGGGGGGCTATGTGGATGATCATGCCAACCCACCTGAGGCACTGGATAGTGGAACCGGCGCAGATGTTTATATTGTAGACCTTGAAGATAACGGAAAAACACTATGGAAAGCCTCAGACAGCGCCAATAATCCGCTAAAACATGCGATTCCAGGTGGTGTGCGTGTTATGGACCTGGATGGCAATGGTTTTGCGGATCGCCTCTATTTTGCCGATACCGGTGGGTTTGTCTGGCGTGTTGATATCAAGGACACTTACAAAGCAGATGGTGTTAAGTTGTATCCATTCGCCGATTTATCCGGTACATCACATCGTAAATTCTTTAATGAGCCTGATGCGGCATTTTTTAAGAAACGCGGACGTTATGTCGTAACCCTGGCAATTGGTTCTGGTGAACGCCCTGATCCATTGAATGAGACGAGTGATGATGCTTTTTTTGTCTTAATTGATAAACATCCTGCTTTTTATTCGGGTGCAGAAACACCTAATAAACCAGAGGTAATCACATATAGTGATTTAGAATCGCTTGGCAGTTTGTCAACGGGACTGGATAGCAGTATTTTCAGTTATCAATATCAGGATAAAAAAGGCTGGTTTTATGCATTGGCACAGGGTGAAAAGGTCCTTAGCGATGCGATTACCTTTGAAAATAAAATCATTTTCACCAGCTTCAGTGCCTTAAATAATGCTGCTACTTCTACGCAGCCGGTTGATCCTTGTAAGGCAACCACTGAGAAGTCGTCGCAACTGTATATTTTGAATTTATTTAATGGCAAGGCGGTTTTAAATACGCCATCAATCCCACCAGGTCCAGCAGAGATCATTGAGCCTCCTTTGCCATACTACCCCAAGGCTACAGCGCAAAATTGTACCAAGGATGATTGCCCCCGGGCATCGGAAATTATTGTGACGCGGGGTGGGGCACCGATTGTCCTGACAACACCAAAAGCTTTGCCCAAGGTTTATTGGATTGATGCAAAGAAGCAGTAACGTTTTAGAAAAAATATATTAATCACTATGGCTATTGATATGAAACACAGTTTATTAAAAAAGATGAAACAGTTTGCAAGTCTTGCGCTGAGTATCGTCATGATACAGTTTATAATGGTTTCTGCTGCGGCGGATGATACCGATATTTTAGATCTGGAAAAGCCGCCGGCGCCTGCCAATGTGTTAATGGTTTTTGACTCATCTGGCAGTATGAACTGGTCATTATCCGCCGATAAAAAGCCAGTGGGTACACAAAAGTCACGTTTGGAAACCTTGCGTACCGCCTTGTCCAAAGCACTGGATGCTATTGCAACCAATCCCAAGATCAAGGATATCAATATTGGTATCATGAATTTCTCGGGACACAGTGGAAACTGGCTGGCACATGGCCCTGCTTATCCGGTTGTCTCATTAA
>CAZPEE010000263.1:0-3468 GCA_964585525.1 uncultured Cocleimonas sp. | reverse complement strand
AGCCCGAAATAGCAACATATCGTTAATCCATTAATTAAAACCTGAATCCATGACTTCAATGCAAATCCAGTTAAAACGTAAAAGTAGAGTCATAAAAACAGTCTACCTATTTCACATTTAACCCCTATAGTGAGTAGTATAGAATACACAAAACATCTGCTGACTGGTCTTTTTTACGTTTATCGTTTGTTTAAAACACTTTAAAACAGTTTTTGGTTGTATTATTGCTTAAGCTGTCAGAGAATCCCGCATCTATGCTGTTCATTCATCTATCACACCCATGTCCTCAATAATAGTAGTTGGTGTAAATCATAAAACTGCACCTGTCTCAATCCGGGAGAAGGTAGCATTTTCGCCTGAGCAACTGCTCCAGGTGCTAGCACAAGACGAGCACACAACAACACCTGATAAAACAGATGAAAAGATAATTTTATCTACTTGTAATAGAACAGAAATATATACCACAAACGATGTCGAATCCGATGATATTTGTCGCTGGCTGGCAGCCCAGCATCAACTTTCTGCTGACGAACTCAAAGATTATTTATACACCCACAAAGATGAAAAAGCCATACAGCACGTGCTACGCGTTGCCAGCGGACTGGATTCGATGGTGCTTGGTGAACCGCAAATTTTGGGACAATTAAAAACCGCCTTGAAAATCGCAACCCAATGCAACACGACAGGAACAACACTTAAACGTTTGATGCAACACGCTTTTTTAACTGCTAAACGGGTTCGCACACAAACCAGCATTGGCTCCAACCCGGTATCGGTTGCCTTTGCAGCGGTAAACCTTGCCCGCCAGATTTTCAGTAGACTTGAAAATAAAACAGCACTTTTGATTGGTGCAGGTGAAACGATTGAGCTGGTTGGCCGTCACCTTAAAGGCGCCGGTATCGGTAACATCATCATTGCCAACCGTAGTGTTGAAAAAGCCAACAAACTTGCCCAAGAATTTAATGGTATCGGCGTAACATTACAAGAGATCAGTGATTATTTACCCGAAGCTGATATTTTGATTTCGTCAACAGCCGCACCCGTTCCGGTCATTGGCAAAGGTACGGTCGAATGGGCCTTGAAAAAACGCAAACACCGCCCTATTTTCATGGTTGATATTGCGGTTCCACGCGATATTGAGCCAGAAGTTGGCAAACTGGATGATATTTACCTTTATACGGTTGATGACTTGCAATCCGTTATTGAAGAAAACCTTAAATCCCGCCAGCACGCTGCTGACCAAGCCGAAGAAATGATCAAGGAAGAAGTTGAAGCCTTTCGTGACTGGCTACGCGCACAGGATAAAATACAACTGATTCGAGATTACCGCGAAAAAATTGACACGATCAAGCAGGAAACACTGGAAAAAACCATGCGTTTGCTAAAAAAAGGCAAAACCGCAGATGAAGCCATACAATTTTTAGCGCATACCTTAACCAACAAACTCGCACATGATGCCACCGCCGCCATGAATAAAGCAGCGCACAAAGGTGACCATAAATTACTGGAAGCATCGAGTAAACTGCTCAATATTACTGGTGATAAAAACAAGGACGAAAAGTGAAAGACTCCATTTTGAACAAACTGGATCACCTGTCAGACCGGCATGAAGAAATTGCGGGCTTGCTCGCTGAACCAGAGGTCATGAATGATCAAAACCAGTTCCGTAAATTATCTCAGGAATACAGCCAGCTAGAACCTGTTGTTAAAGAATACCAGCAATACCGACAAGCGCTTGAGGACAAAAAATCAGCAACAGAGATGCTCGACGACCCCGAAATGAAAGCGATGGCACAAGAAGAACTGGGTGAGCTTGAACGTGCACTTGCCGGGCTTGAACTCAACCTGCAAAAACTCTTGCTACCCAAAGACCCACATGACAAAAGTAATACTTTTTTGGAAATCCGTGCGGGAACCGGCGGTGATGAAGCAGCCATTTTTGCGGGCGACCTTTTCAGGATGTATTCACGCTACTCCGAAAACATGGGTTGGAAAGTTGAAATCATTAGCCAGAATGAAGGTGAACATGGTGGTTATCGGGAAATCATTGCCAGGATTATCGGTCAAAATGTGTACGGTAAACTCAAATTTGAATCAGGCGCGCACCGCGTTCAACGCGTACCGGAAACCGAATCACAAGGCCGCGTGCATACCTCTGCCGCAACCGTTGCCGTGATGCCAGAGCCTGATGAAGTCGAAGCACAAAAAATCAATACCAATGACCTACGCATTGACACCTTCCGTGCCTCTGGCGCAGGTGGCCAGCATGTGAATAAAACCGATTCAGCCATCCGCATCACCCATTTACCTACAGGTATTGTGGTGGAATGCCAGGATCAACGCTCACAGCACAAAAACAAGGCACAGGCGCTCTCTGTGCTTAGCGCACGTATTCTCGAAGGCCAGCGCCAGGTGCAAGCCAAAGAGCAGGCAGAAACACGTAAATCGTTGGTGGGTAGTGGTGACCGCTCCGAACGTATCCGCACCTATAATTTCCCACAGGGACGCGTAACCGACCACCGCATCAACCTGACACTGTATAAACTGGAGGAGATTGTTTCAGGCTCACTGGACCAGGTTATCGAGCCTTTGATAAATGAGTACCAGGCTGAGCAGCTGTCCGCCTTGAGCCAGGATGAATAAACCCGCAGACCACAGCATCCACAGCCTGCTCAAACGTGCCCGCAAACAACTCCAAACGCACAGCGATTCCCCGATACTGGATGCTGAGTTACTGCTGGCACATTGCCTTGAAAAAAACCGTACTTTTCTGCACACCTGGCCTGAACACATCCTGGAAAAACAACAACGTGATTGTTTTGAAGCACTGCTTGAAAGACGTTTGACGGATTATCCCGTCGCCTACCTGATTGGCAAAAAAGCTTTCTGGACGCTGGATTTAATCGTCACACCCGATGTACTGATTCCCCGCCCGGAAACCGAGCTTTTGGTAGAAACAGCACTTGATAAAATCAAACATCTAAAAAGTCCAAAAATCCTGGACCTTGGTACTGGCTCTGGCGCGATTGCCCTGGCTCTTGCCTGCGAGCGACCCGATGCTACAATTATTGCAACGGATAATTCTAACGCAGCCCTGGGCATAGCCAAAAAAAATGCCGAAAAGCATCAACTTTCCAGCATTGTTTCATTGATTCAATCTGACTGGTTTTCAACGATTTCAGACAACGATTTTGACCTGATTGTATCCAACCCGCCTTATATCGCCCCGGATGACCCACATTTAACAACAACCATCCGGCATGAACCACAACAGGCGCTGGTAGCTGACAACATGGGTTTTACAGACCTCGAACAGATCATTAAAAACAGCCCAGCATACTTGAAACATGAGGGCTGGTTAATGGTTGAGCATGGTTTTGAGCAAGCTAAAAACGTACTGCGGTTATTCAATAAAAACGGCTTTATCAATGAGGATAACAAGCCTGATTTAAACCATCATCCACGTGT
>CAZPEE010000262.1:0-3484 GCA_964585525.1 uncultured Cocleimonas sp. | reverse complement strand
ATCAAAACGTACCTTTCTGTTCTGGTTATTCGGTAACAAATATGTTAAGTCAACATTACCCGTGTTGACATCAATAAACTGCCAACCAGTAGCATCACGCTCAAAAAACGGATCTGCACGATTCATGGCAACGGTCAGCTTTGGCATATGGCTTTCGACTTGTGAATAACCAGATGGATAAGGCCAGGGCCAGGCAGTCGCCATAACCGCATGAAAACTGATATTGCCAATCTGGTTATACTGTATTTGATGCACATGCCCGTACAAAACCGTGACCTTGTCAAACGGTTTCAGCAAGGCCTGCACCTGCTCGGCATCATCTGTCCAGAAATTCCAGCCTTTATAGATTTTTTGCAAAGGCGAGTGGGAAAATACAATAACCGGGGTATCTTTACTGACCTTATCCAGGTCTTGTTTAAGCCAGGCACGTTGCTTATCACCCACTAGGAAAGGTGAGCCTTCAGGATTATCCAGGCGCGCCATTTGCAGCATTCTTTGCATCCCACTATCCCATTTTTTATGCATCCAGTCATCATGGGTCAAGATACTATTGAGCACAACAAAATGAACACCTTTGTGATCAAAGCTATAATAATCCGGGCCTAATGCTTTACGCCAGTAATCACCCAGATCCACATAATAATCATGTTCACCCATCACATAATGCACTTTTTGACGAAGCCCGCTCAATAATTCCAGACCATGATCTATTTCCTCGGGTTTACCCAACTGGGCAATATCGCCTCCATAGAAAACAAAATCGGGTTTGGGACTCATCAAGTTGGTCTCTGCCACTGCACGTTTTAAACCATGATCCCAGTTATTGACAAATTTATTACCCTTGATATGGGTAATGTGCGAATCAGAAATATAGGCAAAAGTAAACTTTTCCTTATCATCGGCACCCAGTACAACCTCCACCAAACTAACCGGTAAAGCACCTGCAGCAAGTAATGCACCACCTTTTTTCAAAAAATTACGTCTTTTATTGTTCATTGTCAGCACTCCTTTTTTCTCTGGTGTCCAAACTGGTATGACGAGTGACATTAACAAACGAGGCGACCTTTGCCTTAGCAACGGCTTCCGGGCTGGTTAATGCCTTCAAAAATTCCACCAAATCTTTTTTTTGTTGATCATCCAGGTTCAGCACACGAATACCTCCGCTGATAAAACCACTCACAGGGTCATTTTCCTTAACACGACCACCGTTATTATAAAAATTCACCACGTCTTCAAGTGTCTCAAGACTGCCATCGTGCATATAAGGTGCTGTTAGCTCAATATTACGCAAGGTAGGCGTTTTAAATGCCCCTACCTGCGTCAAGTTTTCAGTCACCGCAAAGCGACCCAGTTCTGACATATTTGCCATGGTTAAAACTGTTTTATCGACATCTGCACCCGCATTTTTTGAGACAATAAATTCTGCGGCCGTTTGTGCTTCCTTGCCATGAATACGCTTGAAACCAACACCGATATTATGAAAACGATTGTCCGTAAACAACGCATGAGTCTGTTCAATAACATGACACGATACACATCGGCCCTGCCCGACAAATACGGCGTGCCCCCTAATCTGTGACGATGTCATAGCCGTGGGATCTTTTCCATAGCGAAACAAATCAAAAGGAGAATTACCACTCACCTGCTCACGTTCAAAACTGGCTATTGCCTTGGCGACATGTTCCATGCTGATCTCATCTGGCACCACGCCAAATACCGTCTTAAACGCAGCAACATAAGCCGGGTCTGACTTAATCACCTTCAGAATAGGTTTATGGTCAGGTAAACCTCCTTCAACCGGGTTAATGGGTGGCTGTTTGGATTGTCCTTCAAGATCGGGCTCCCGGCCATCCCAGAACAAAGAGGTCATATAGGCTGAATTCCACACCGTTGGCGCATTTCTTGTACCGGTCAATGCATTAAAACCTTTAGACACCGGCAAGTTATCAGTAAAACCTTTGTCCACTGCATGACACGTGGCACAGCTCACCTTGCCATCCGCACTAAAACGGGCATCATGGAATAATTTGTCACCCAATTTAATCTTATCCGGTGTTTGCGGGTTATTTTCGGGTATCGGTACGGGTGGCAAACCCAGTGGTGCTGCCACTGCTAACGATGCCATACCCATCAGGACAATCAAACTCACTGTATTTTTCATCAACATATGCAACCTCCTTGGTTGAAACTAAAATGCAAAGGGCGTGTTATCTCACCCTGCTGCTACTTATTATGTGCTTCAACATGTTCCCGCTCCTCTTCTCAAAATCTATCGTGCAAGGAATCGCAGGTAATTTCCAATTGTTAGGTTTAAATGCTTTAATAGCCACTGGCTATCGTTCAACATAATGTCATATGAATCTATCAGAACTCCGCTACATTATTGCACTGGCAAGAAAACGCCATTTTGGACACGCGGCCGAAAGCTGCCATGTCAGCCAACCTACACTTAGCATTGCGATAAAAAAACTGGAAAATGAACTGGGGATACAAATTTTTGAACGTTCCAGCCATGAAATCAGAATCACACCAGTAGGAAGAAGCGTCGTCGAACATGCCCAGACCGTGCTGGAATCCGTCAACGCCATCCGCCAGGCTGCTTTTTCAGGAAAAGACCAATTATCGACACCTTTGAGAATTGGCGCTATTTACACGGTTGGCCCATACCTTTTACCTGATTTAATCATCAATCTTAAAGAGCTGGCGCCAAATATGCCCTTGCTGATTGAGGAAAATTATACTGCCGTGCTCACCGAGAAACTCAAGCAAGGTGAACTGGATGTTATTCTTATTTCCCCGCCCTATGAAGAGACGAATATACTCACCTTACCCATCTATGAAGAACCCTTTGTCATTCTTTTACCCCCGGAACATCCTTTGACAACCCGTGACTTTCTAACATCCAGAAACTTAAAGAATGAAACCATTTTGTTACTTGGGGATGGGCATTGTTTTCGTGACCAGGTATTAGAAGCCTGCCCGGAATGTCTTCCCAAGACAGGTTCGACGAATAACCAGATTTATACAAGTGATGGAAGCTCTCTGGAAACTATACGCCATATGGTTGCATCAGGCATGGGGTTGACAATCGTTCCTTGTACTGCAGCCTGCATTGATCGCTATTCGCAGCGTTTAATCACGATTATGCGCTTTGCCGAGCCTGTTCCAAAACGGGAGGTTGCCCTGGCCTGGCGCGTCAGCTTTCCACGTCCTGGCGTGGTTGATGTGCTAAAAAAGGCAATCATCACATCAAACTTAAGCTGCATTAAACCGCTTGTCAGCAGCTAGTCTGGATGTTTCATGAAGGGAATGGGGTTTCTGGAAAACTAACGCAAAACAGATTGTGAAAATATCGTCATTTTTCTCTCAAATCTTTGATATTATTTAATTATCTACCAGACAACAATCGCCTTCATGAAATATCCGGACTATCGAAACGTAATCCACGTCGTTGCAATATACTTAACCCCTTTTTTAACCACGC
>CAZPEE010000261.1:0-3490 GCA_964585525.1 uncultured Cocleimonas sp. | reverse complement strand
GCGGTAAACGCTTCGATTTGACGGGCCGGGAAAACAGCCCGTCAGGTCATTTTGTGATTGACGTTCCGGCACACTATTTTGTGATTCAGGATGGTGAAGCGACCCGGTTGGTTATCGGTCGTTGGAAGACAGAAGGGCATTAACTGATTTTGCGTCTTGTGATATTGTTAAAAAAATATTTTACAGTGTCTTTTAGCTTTGCCAGTAAACCGTGTTGATTAATCCATGCGGCATATTCCTGATAAACAGGATCCTGCATTAAATGGCGTTCTTCTGTTTTGGCACGGATATAATAAACCCCGTTCATGATTAACAGCATGGAACAGGAGCGAATGATTTCTGCCAGGCTGCCGCTTTGGCTAATAAATGGAATGCTCACCATCCACCAGGATAAGTTTTTAGACAGATAGGCCGGGTGTTTACTATGGCGGAATGGTCCATTGGTGATGATGCCGCGGTGTGTCAGGTTAGAGAATCGAATGCCAAACATCACGCTGGCAAAAGCGTAAACAAACAAAGAGGCAATGATAATCCCACCCCAGATACCATAGGCAATGTCGTTACCTTGCAGCCATGCTCCCCAGGTATAATTATCCAGATTATAGGCAAGGTATAGTGTTGATAAGGTTCCCATGAAGGGCTGGTAACAAATAATGGCAGATAACCAGCCAAGCAGGGTTGGCTCGGTTGAGCGAATATGTGAGTCAAGCAACCTGAGCGTTAGCATGTAACCCACGGTAACAAAAGCCAGGTCTATGGTGAAAAAAAGCAACCAGAAAAAATCATAACCCCGTGTGCGAATATAATCCCATGATGTATTGTTTACATGGAAGGCGTTAAGATTATTGTTTAAGTACACAACCATTAATGGCAAGAAAAAGAGTTTAACCAGCCAACCAAGCAATAACTGGATAATCACTGATTTGTCTAATTTACGTTTGCCCAGTAAGCTTTGTCCCAAGCGGTAGTAACCATCTTCTGGATTTTCCATTCGCTGATCGACAAACCAGAAATAGGGGATGGCAAGGCCAATCAACCAGGGCATGGCAGGAAATAACAGCGCCCAGTAAGGTTGATAAAAACTACCATGGTATTCAGGAAATAACCAATAAATAAAGGCGATCAAGCCCCAGATGGTATAAAGCGCGAGCAGTTTTATGGCAATGCGTTTGTTATTTACGACGCGTTTTTTTGTTTGGCGGGATAATAACGATGGCCGGCGAAAAATAAATTCTAACAGTATAATCGGTAAGGCAAGTGCGATTGATACCACAACAAGTTTGCTAATACCCGACCAGTCAGAATAATAGCGGCTTAGTATAAATAGCGTCACCAGGAAACTTAGCAGGCCAGTCAGGTTGATGGGCAATGAGGTAGCAGATTCAGGACGTTTCATGATTAAAGCTAAATACTCTAACAGATAGATAATTAACAAGTATGCCTTATAATCATTTTTATTTCTGAAGGCTTAGGGCGCACTTAAATGAAATTCAAATGTTTTACTGAGTGGCATCAGTTACCCAAGTCGAGTGATGTCCTTTTTTCAGATGCCGAAAAAAACAGCCTGTTTTTTTCGCGCCCATGGTTCGAAAACCTCTCTACTACAGCTTTTGAATATCATGATCAAAGCCTCCTGCTTGCCTGTGTCGTTGGGGACAATAAAGTGCTGGCAATACTGCCACTCATCAAACGCGGTAAAGCATTAAGCTCCCTTGGCCATATCTACACGTCACTTTATAGCGTGTTGTTGGTAAAACCCCAGGTGGGAAATGATCAAAAGAAAATACTAACGTGTCTGGCTGAGGGGCTAAGCCAACTGCCGTTTGAAAACCTAACACTTGGCCCGATTCCGGCAGATGATCAAAATATGAACCTTTTGCAACAGGCGATGGAGTCTTGCGGCTTATCCTGTATGCGTTATGCCCAGTTTTTTAACTGGTTTCATCCGTTACAGGGCCAGGCATTTGCAGATTATATGGCGGAACGTCCCTCCCGTTTGCGCAACACCATCGCCCGCAAGCAACGCAAGCTGAAACGGGAACAGGGTTATCAGATTCGTCTTTACACAGGCAACGATGTCTCGCAGGCGATGCCAGATTACTATGCCGTCTATAAAAAAAGCTGGAAGAAGAAAGAGCATTTTGAAAAGGTTATGGAAGGATTTATATCCCGTTTCTCAAGGTTGGGCTGGACAAGGCTTGCCATCCTCTATGTCGATGAAACGCCCATCGCAACACAAATCTGGTTTGTCGTACATAACAAAGCAAGTATTTTCAAACTAGCCTACGACGAAGCCTGGAAGCCGTATTCGCCAGGCTCGATCCTCACCCAATACATGATGGAATACGTGATTGATACCGACAAGGTTGAAGAAATCGACTTTTTGACAGGTAATGACCGTTATAAACAAGACTGGATGCTGGAACGCCGGCAACGCTGGAGACTGGTTATTACGCATAAACCCGCGCCTGTAAAAAGCGGTCATCCCTTTATCCGGCTAATCAGGAATGCGCTGAACCTAAATAGACATCATAGCGGGTAGATTTTCCGCTAATCTGAAACGCAGGTTGAACGTGCTCCGTTAGCTTGTTCGCAAGACGCGGACGTTTTACCACAATCCGTTTTTCCGCGACATCAAGTGCTTTTAATAATAACGATTCGCTATCCACATCTGCACCTACAATCTTATGGAAAAACTGCATTTCTTTTTTGACCTGGGCGGATTTTGTGCGTGCAGGGAACATCGGGTCGATGTAGATGACATCAGGCTTGTCATCCAGGTTTTGTAACGTCTCCAGTGCATCTTCATGCTTTAAGCGCATTCTGCTGAAAATTGCCAGAAGTTCAGCATCAGCGCTGAGTGTTGCCCGCTCGAATGCGTCAAACAGCAGGGCGTGAATGACCGGGTTGCGTTCGATCAGTGTCACCTTTGCACCGAGTGTCGCGAGGACGAAAGCATCGCCACCCATACCCGCAGTTAAATCCAGAACAGAGGGGTTACTGAGTTTGTTAAGACCGATGGCTTTAGCAAGGTCTTGACCTTTGCCTCCACCATGTAACCGCCGGTGGTTGTTTTTACCGCTTAAGAAATCAACGTGTATGGCTTCAATTTTCGTTTTTTTCTGGCTATTTGTGATTTTGCGCAGCTCAAGATGTTCGCTACTGATATGCAGCAGGTAATCTGCCTGGATTTTCTTATTAAGCAGAGGCAGGCTGGTTTGTATGGCAAGTTTTTCCAGTTGGCTTTTAGGGATGCCTTTGTCGGCAGTGATGGCGATGACAGTCATATTTGGTTGATTATAGCGCGTAGCTAGATAAATAAGAAAACAATATGGCTATGGTTTTATAGTTAAAGATATTGACTATAAAAATATAGCCATGTATTATGGCTATAAAATTATGGTCATAAGGAGCGCTGCCATGGCTGGGCAAGTCGTATTTGGTGATGATTATTTCAATCGAAAGAAGAATGAGCAAAAAGTCTGGCGTT
>CAZPEE010000260.1:0-3505 GCA_964585525.1 uncultured Cocleimonas sp. | reverse complement strand
CGTGAAGGTGGGCGCACAGTAGGTGCGGGCGTTGTTGCCAAGATTATCGAATAATCACCCGTCAAATAAAGGATATTAGTAAACGCATACAAACAGTTGAGTAAATAATTACTTCTGTTATACTGCGCGTCCTTTCGAGAATGAGGATAGTTACCTGGTAACGATCCTCATTCTTTTTTGTTATTTCAGAGACCTGGTTTTTTTGGGTTGTTAAAAGAAAACTAGGCCAGTAGCTCCAATTGGTAGAGCACCGGTTTCCAAAACCGATTGTTGGGGGTTCGAGTCCCTCCTGGCCTGCCATTCTTCTGATGTAGTGATTTGCAAAAAGTGGCTGAAGTCTGGCTTATAAGGAAAGAGCTTAACGGCTTGAAGAATTTATTATGGCGACAAATACAGAAACACGGGGTTCGTTTTTTGATACGGTCAAGTTATTGGTTGTGTTGCTGTTATTGCTTGTGGCGATAGCGGGTTTCTATTATTTTAATGAAGAATCGTTGTTGTATCGCGTGCTGGGAATGCTGGCGGTAATAGGTGTTGCTGTTGGTGTGGCACTGACAACGGAAAAAGGTCGTGGGTTAGTCGGTTTTTTAGGTTCTGCGCGTACTGAAGTTCGTAAAATGGTTTGGCCTACACGGGCTGAGACCATGCAGACCACCCTTATGGTGTTCATACTCGTTGTTTTGCTGGCAATATTTCTGTGGTTTGTTGACATGTTGCTGGGTTGGGGTGTGAGAGAGCTCCTGTCGGTGGGGAAGTAAACAATGTCTAAGCAATGGTATGTTGTGCATGCGTATTCCAATTATGAGATGCGTGTTAGGGATGCGCTGAAAGAGCGTATTGAACGGCTTGGCTTGCAGGATTATTTTGGTGAAATCCTGATTCCCACAGAAGAAGTTGTGGAGATGCGCGAAGGTCAAAAGCGCAAAAGTACCCGTAAGTTTTTCCCTGGTTATATTTTGGTGCAGATGGAATTAAATGATGATTCCTGGCATCTGGTTAAGAATACGCCACGTGTGCTTGGTTTTATTGGTGGTACCAGTGATAAGCCTGCACCGATTAGCGAAAAAGAAGCTAATGCGATTATGAATCGTATGGAAGAAGGTGTTACTGCCCCCCGGCCCAAGGTGTTGTTCGAGGTGGGTGAAGTGGTTCGTGTTAATGATGGGCCGTTTAACGATTTTAATGGTGTGGTTGAAGAAGTTAATTACGAAAAAAGCACCTTGCGTGTTGCAGTACAGATATTTGGACGTTCAACCCCGGTTGAGCTTGAGTTTTTCCAGGTTGAAAAAACCTGAGTTTTTTAAATTTTATTCGAGGAGTTTGCGGGGTTTGGTGGTCTTTATAGGGCGGCTGAAGCACCAAAAACGTTTGCACTCGTGGAGCATAACTAATGGCTAAAAAAGTAGAAACGTACCTGAAGTTACAGGTGCCTGCTGGTGAAGCAAACCCGAGTCCTCCAGTTGGTCCTGCGCTGGGTCAGGTTGGTGTGAATATCATGGAGTTTTGTAAAGCGTTTAATGCGCAGACACAAAACGAAGAAAAAGGGTTGCCCATTCCGGTTGTTATCACGGTTTATAATGACAAAAGTTTTACGTTTGTTACCAAGACGGTTCCAGCAGCGATTTTGCTTAAAAAAGCAGCGGGTATTCAAAAGGGTAGTGGCGAGCCAAATACTAAAAAGGTCGGCAAGGTTACACGTGCACAGCTCGAAGAAATTGCCAAAGCCAAAGATCCTGATTTGACAGCGGCAGATATGGATGCAGCGGTTCGTACTATTGCAGGTAGTGCGCGTAGCATGGGTCTTGATACGGAGGGTGTTGTCTGATGGCCAAGTTAAGTAAACGTCAAAAGGCGATAGCTGAAAAAGTAAATCCAGATCAGTTGTATGCAGTTACGGAAGCGTTTGATTTATTGAGAGATTTGCCACGCGCTAAATTTACCGAAAGCGTTGATGTCAGTATTAACCTGGGTGTGGATGCGCGTAAATCAGATCAGGCTGTGCGTGGATCTACCGTGTTACCAAATGGTACAGGTAAGACCGTGCGTGTTGCTGTATTTACCCAGGGTGAAAATGCCGATAAGGCAAAAGCCGCAGGCGCAGATATTGTCGGCATGGAAGATCTTGCTGAAGAAGTCAAAAAGGGCAACATGGATTTTGATGTGGTGATTGCCAGTCCGGATGCGATGCGTGTGGTTGGACAGCTAGGTCAGGTGCTTGGTCCTCGTGGTTTGATGCCAAATCCAAAAGTGGGTACGGTGAGTGCCGATGTGGCAACGGCTGTGACCAATGCAAAAGGTGGTCAGGTTCGTTACCGTACAGATAAGGCAGGAATCATCCATTGCCGTATTGGAACCGTTGATTTTGAAACCAAGGCGCTTCAGGAAAACCTTGATGCGTTGGTTGCTGATCTGGTGAAAATGAAGCCGAGTTCAGCCAAAGGTACTTACCTGAAAAAGATTGCTGTATCTAGCACCATGGGTGCGGGTATTTCGGTGGATACGGCAACGGTAGAGCATTAATCAAAATAGAATTTGGCATGTTTAACTATGCCGAGGCTTTTGCGTTTGATTCTAAACGCAGAAGTGATGATAGATAACATAGGGTTGTATGTCATCAAAGACCGTAGGTGCTGGCCGGGTGTGAATCTGGCTGGCTTAATGTTCCTGCGTAGATGACGTAAGCCGAATCAGTCTGGTTCGGGGCGCGTCGTTTAGGATGTTTGTTTTTGGTTTTTTTAAAAGCAGGTATTTTATTAACGGTGGCTTATGTCGCCGAACTAAGAGGTAGATGTTGTGGCGTTAACGTTAGAAGACAAAAAGAAAATTGTCTCCGAAGTCGCTGCAGTTGCTACAGATGCTCATTCCGCGGTTGCTGCAGAGTACCACGGTCTAACAGTAGATGAGATGACTGAATTGCGTGTAAAAGCGCGGGAAGGTGGTGTTCATCTACGGGTGGTAAAAAACAATTTGGCAAAACGGGCTGTCGCTGATACGGAATTTTCCTGTATGGCTGATCGCTTTGTTGGTCCGTTGTTATTGGCGTTTTCGATGGAAGACCCCGGTGCTGCGGCTCGTGTCATTAAGGATTTTGCTAAAGAGCATGACAAGCTGGAAGTCAAGATGTTGGCCGTAGGTGGTGAACTTCTGGAAGCTTCCGAAATTGATCGTTTGGCTAAATTGCCTACACGTGATCAGGCTCTGGCTATTTTGGCTGGAACACTGAAAGCGCCGGTAGAAAAATTGGCTCGTACTTTCAAGGAAGTGCCAGGAAAGCTTGTGCGTACTGTTGCTGCTGTTCGTGATTCAAAAGAGGCTGCCTAACTTTTTATATAAGTTTAGGTGCTTTTTAATTCGGATTTAATTTTTTATTTTATTAATTTTTTATTTTCACAATTTGTTGCCCATCGAAATGCGTTATTTAAAACGCTGGGTGCTAATTGCTTGAAGACTGATTTAGGTTTAGGAGAAATACAATGGCTGTTTCTAAAGATGATATTCTAGAAGC
>CAZPEE010000259.1:0-3517 GCA_964585525.1 uncultured Cocleimonas sp. | reverse complement strand
GAATAAAAAGGGAACCGTCACAGCTCCAAAAACAGGCTTGCCGGGTCTTCCAGTAATTCTTTGACCTTGACCAGGAAGCTGACTGCTGCCTTGCCATCTATCAAGCGGTGGTCATACGAAAGTGCCAGGTACATCATCGGGCGTATCACGACTTCACCGTCCACCGCGACCGGGCGTTGTTCGATTTTGTGCATGCCGAGTATGGCGCTTTGTGGTGGGTTGATAATCGGTGTGGACAGCATGGAACCGAAAATGCCGCCGTTGCTGATGGAGAAGGTGCCTCCGGTGAGTTCTTCCAGCTCCAGATGGCCACTGCGGGCGCGGGAGGCAAAGTCGGCGATGGCTTTTTCCACATCCGCATTTCCCATCTGGTCGGTGTTCCTTAAAATGGGTACAACCAGGCCGCGCTCGCTGGACACTGCAACACCAATATCATAATAACCCTGGTAGATAATATCGCCATCATCAATGCGTGCGTTGACTTCGGGGTAACGTTTGAGTGCTTCGGTAGCGGCTTTGACAAAGAACGACATGAAACCCAGCTTGATGCCATGAACCGCCTGGAAACGCTCCTGGTAGCGTTTTCGCAGGCGTACCACTTCACTTAAATCGACTTCATTAAAGGTGCTCAGGATTGCCGCGTTTCGCTGAGCATCCAGCAGGCGTTCTGCAATGCGTGCGCGCAAGCGTGTCATGGGAACACGGCGTTCGGGACGAGCCTTGTCATCTATGTCCTTGTTGTTGCCATCTGCCGCGGGTCTGGATGGCGTTGCTGTTTCTGTGGCTGTCGAGGGCGCTGCGGCTATCGAGGAAGCTGTGGCTGTGGATAAGGTCTCTGCCACGTTCGATAAATATGCTTCAACATCTTTTTTCAAAACCTGCCCATGCTTGCCAGTACCTTTGATTTGGCTAGCATCCAGATGATGCTCTGCGAGCATTTTACGCACGGATGGGCTGGCAGTGGCTGTCTTGCCATGCTCGACTGCATTATCCGCTGATGCTACTGTGCTATTGTCAAGCCGGGCTGTTTCATCAATCAAGGCAAGCACGTCACCCGCCACGACGGTTTCACCCTGCGGCACTTTAATCTCCGCCAAGACACCCGATGCAACGGCTGATACTTCCAGAACAACCTTATCCGTTTCCAGTTCCACCAGGTTTTCTTCTGCCTCAACAGCATCACCCACCTTTTTTGTCCAGGCGGCAATGGTTGCGTCATTGACGGATTCGGGTAACTGTGGCACCTTCACTTCAATGGTCATTTGCTTTTTCCTTTGTCTGTCGTATTTTCGTGTATTGTTTTTAAATTGATCGCTTTTGCCTTGATCGAGCCACGTTTATGTTGTGGTTTTATCAAACCCAGTGCTTCCTGAACCAGTGCTTGTTGATGCTTTTTATGGATTTTCATGGAACCGACTGCGGGTGCTGCAGCGGCCGGACGACTCACACAGCCTACCTTGTAACGATCTTCATAATGACGAAAGCGATGTTTGGTACTATCCCATGCACCCTGGTTGCGTGGCTCTTCCTGACACCAGACCAATTCTTCCAGCTCAGTATAGCTTGCCAGGAGTGTTTTCAGCATTTTTTCCGGGAAGGGATAAAGTTGTTCGATCCTGACCAATGCGATGTGCTGGATATTTTCGTGCTGGCGAATTTCAAACAGGTCATAGTAAACCTTGCCACTACACAGAATCAACCGCGTAATCCTGCTTTTATCCGCAACGGTTAAATCATCCATAATCGGCTGGAATTTACCTTCTGACAAATCCTCAACCGGGTTGACGGCAAGTGGATGCCGCAGCAGGCTTTTGGGTGTTAAGCCCATCAGGGGCTTACGGTATTGACGGATCATCTGGCGACGCAGCAGGTGGAAAATCTGCGCAGGTGTGCTTGGCACACACACTTGCATATTTTGCTGCGCACACAGTTGCAGGTAACGCTCAAGACGTGCGGATGAATGCTCTGCCCCCATGCCTTCCAGGCCATGTGGTAAAAACATGGTCAGCCCGGTGAGGCGACCCCATTTTTGTTCACCGGAGCTGATAAACTGGTCAATCACCACCTGTGCGCCATTGGCAAAATCACCAAACTGTGCCTCCCAGATCACCAGGATATTGGGCGATGAGGTGGCATAGCCATATTCAAATGCCAGCACGGCTTCTTCGGATAGCACTGAGTCGATAATATTCACCCGCGCCTGATGTTTAGTAACATGCTTGAGCGGAATCCAGGCACGTTTTTCCGTTTGGCTATGTAATACCGCATGGCGGTGTGAGAATGTACCGCGACCGCTGTCCTGACCACTAAGCCGCACACCAAAGCCCTCTGCCAGCAGACTGGCGTAGGCAAGGTTTTCGGCAAACCCCCAGTCGACGAGTCGCTCACCTTTGACCATCTTGTCACGCTCATCAAGAATCTTTTTTACCCGTGGATGGAGTACCATATGTTTGGGTACGGCATGGCAATGCTGAATATATTGTCGCAGTTTTTTAATATCGCAACGGGTGTCGGCAGGTTCGGTCCAGTCACGGTTTTTGTACGCATCCCAATGTACCTTGAAGTGCTCGGGCACACTGCTGTAATCCAGCAATTCAACTGCCGGAACGCCCGATGCAATTTTTTCTTTATAGGTTTGTACCCGCTGATTTTCTTCATTCTCATTTATGATGCCCTGTTCACGTAGTTTTTTTGCATACAGTTCACGTGTGGTTGGTTTGTCACGGATAACAGAGTACATAACAGGCTGGGTCATGGAGGGCTCATCCGCCTCATTATGACCGTGGCGGCGATAACAGACCAGGTCAATCACGATATCTTTTTTGAAACGCAGCCGGTAATCCAGTGCAACCTGCGCCACAAATGCAACCGCTTCCGGGTCATCACCATTGACGTGGAAAATTGGCGCATTAATCATTTTCGCCACATCGGTTGGATAATAGGTGCTGCGGCTGTCAATCTGGGTGCTGGTGGTAAAGCCAATCTGGTTATTCACCACAATATGCACGGTGCCATGAATACGGTAACCGCGTGTTTGTGACATATTAAATGATTCCATCACCACGCCTTGCCCGGCAAAGGCAGCATCACCATGGATTTTGATGGCAATGACCTGACCGCCCTGATCGGAGCGCCTGTCCTGTCTGGCACGCACCGAACCACCCACCACCGGGCCGACAATTTCCAGGTGCGAAGGGTTAAATGCCAGCGACAAATGCATCGGGTCTTGCTCGGTTTGTATGCTGCATGAAAAACCTTTGTGGTATTTGACATCCCCCAAACTGTCTTCTGATGCATCCGCACCTTCAAATTCATCAAATAACTGGTCAGGCGATTTACCCATGATATTGATCAGCACATTCAGTCGCCCGCGATGCGCCATGCCAAGGATGATTTCACGGGTTTTCTGCCTACCTGAATGGTGGATCAGCTCGTGCAACAATGGAATCAGGCTTTCACCGCCTTCCAGTGAAAATCGTTTTTGACCGACGTAGCGCTTGTGTAAATAGCGCTCCAG
>CAZPEE010000258.1:0-3522 GCA_964585525.1 uncultured Cocleimonas sp. | reverse complement strand
AACTTCATGCGTTGCCCAAAACCACCTTGCAGTGTGTCAGCATATTGCATCGCTGTTGAAACATAACCATTTGCCAGTATTTTTGTATTTTTGCCTTTAATGCCTTGTTCCTGTTTTTGTAACATGGCTGAAATGGATTGATCCATCTCCCTGGCTTGTTTTTTGAGCGAAGGCTGTTCGCTTTTCCATTTTTGGCTAAGCTTATCCAGCACCCCGGAGAAATGCTCGCGTGGCATATACGTTGCGCCAACCAGAGGATAGCCTTCTGGTGTTAAAAAAACGTTCAGCGGCCAGCCAGCTGTGCCATTGGTGACTTGTACGAATTCAATCAAGCGTTTATCCAGTACCGGGTTTAACTCTCTATCGACCTTAACAGAGATAAAGTTTTTGTTTAATTTTTGCGCAATACCTTTATCGGAATAGCTTTCCCGTTGCATCACATGACACCAGTGGCAGGCAAAATAACCAATGGATACAAACAGTAACTTGTTTTCTTTTCTGGCTTTTTCCAGCGGTGCTTTGCCCCACGCCATCCAGTTGACAGGATCGTTGCCATGCATTGCAAGATAGGGGGAGGGATTGTTTTTTAGTTGGTTGGCAAAAACCGGTAATGTAAATAAGACCAACGCAATTATTAAGGAGCGTTTCATGTGATTTATCCCTGTTAAGAAAACTCGACAATTTCTTTATTCTAGCGGAAGTTTCGCCAATATGAGTTATAATCACACTTATGTCAGGAAATACTTACGGAAAATTATTCACGGTGACCTCTTTTGGTGAGAGTCACGGTCCCGCAATTGGTTGCATTGTTGATGGCTGTCCCCCTGGGATGGCGTTGTCAGAGGCTGATATCCAGGATGACCTGGATCGGCGCAAGCCTGGTACAAGCCGCCATACAACACAGCGCCGTGAGGCGGATCAGGTGCAAATCCTATCCGGTGTGTTTGAAGGTAAAACCACGGGTACGCCCATTGCTTTAATGATTCAAAATACGGATCAGCGCTCCAAAGATTATTCCGATATTATGGATCGTTTCCGTCCGGGTCATGCTGATTACACCTATTACAAAAAATATGGTTTTCGGGATTACCGGGGTGGTGGGCGTTCATCTGCACGCGAAACTGCCATGCGCGTTGCTGCTGGCGGCGTTGCCAAAAAATATTTAAAAGAACGCTACGGAATTAAAATCAAAGGTTACTTATCGCAACTGGGGCCAATTAAGGCAGAAACCGTCGATTGGAATGAAATTGCCAATAATCCTTTTTTCTGTCCCGATGCAAACAAGGTCGCTGAGATGGAAACGTACATGGATGCGTTGCGCAAAGAAGGCAACTCTGTTGGTGCAAAAATCACCACGGTTGCAACAGGTGTGCCACCTGGATTAGGTGAGCCAATTTTTGACCGGCTGGATGCGGAAATAGCCCATTCGATGATGAGTATCAATGCTGCAAAAGGTGTTGAAATTGGTGCCGGTTTTGAATCTGTTACCCAAAAAGGTACGGTGCATCGGGATGAAATAACACCAGAGGGTTTTGAAGGTAATAACGCTGGCGGCATTCTAGGCGGTATTTCATCGGGTCAGGATATTGTGGTGCACACCGCGTTTAAAGCAACTTCCAGCCTGCGTTTGCCAGGAAAAACAGTTAACCTGAAGGGTGAGCCGGTTGAGGTCATTACCAAAGGCCGCCATGACCCGTGCGTTGGTATCCGCGCCACACCGATTTGTGAAGCACAACTGGCAATTACACTGATGGATCATATCTTGCGTCATCGTGCGCAGAATATGGATGTTACAACTGATCTTAAGGATATACCTGCATCTAATAATAATGAAGAATGAATAAATTAAATAAGGTGGATCTGCTATGAGAACTCTCAGTCTCTTTTTAATTTTATTTTTTAGTTTATTGTTAAACGCCTGTGGGCCACGCTATAAAATCGCCTATGATTTTAAACCACCCGCAAGCCGCTCAGGAATATCGTGTCTTTCAGGTTGCCAAAAACAATTACAACAATGCAATCAAGGTTGTCGCCTTCAATTTCAACAATGTGGAGTGAAAGCCGCTAAACAGGCAAAAATTAATATGCCAGGTTTAAAGGCAGCTTATCCACAACAGCTTGAAGCATGGCTTAATGCCAAAGCAAACTACGAACGTGAGCTTGACAGGTATGAGTTTTATCGCTTTATGGCGCGTTCACGGCGAGATCGTTTTGTGAATCACTGTATCAAAGGTGGCAAAAAAAGGGGCCACTGTAATCGGCTTTATTTACATGATCCATACTATTCAGATTTTGCCTATAGTCGTCCTGATTTTAGTATGCCACGCCCGGTTAAACCGACATTAGCAGCAGAAATAAAACGGCTAAAGAAAGCAAACTGCTCAAACTATTGTGCCTGTGATAGATCCTATCGTCTTTGTTATACGAGCTGCGGTGGCGTTGTAAAATCGAAAAAAGTTTGCGTGAAAAATTGTAACTGATGCTTTCTTAGGCGCTCAAATCGCCAGAAAGAACATCGTTACATCTTCCGAAGGAAGCTCAAAACCCAAAATAAGCATTCATTGCCTGTATGACTTCATCTCGCCAGATAAAACCAACAAATCCGGCTAATGCCAGCCATGGTCCAAAAGGAATCGGCTGACTATCTTTTTTACGCTGGATTATCATCCAGGCAATGCCTAGTACCGCTCCTAATAACGATGCAATAAATACGGTGAAGGGCAGTATTTGCCAGCCACCCCAGGCACCAATGGCAGCCAGAATTTTAAAATCACCATAGCCCATGCCTTCTTTCCCGGTGATTAAACGGAATACATGAAAAAGGCTCCAGAGGCTTAGATAACCCAACATTGCACCCAGTACACTGCTTTGTAAATCAACAAAAACACCGAAATAATTAACCGCTATACCAATCCACATGAGTGGTAAGGTCAGGTTATCGGGTAATAACATGGTCTTTGCATCAATGAGTGCGAGCGTGATAAGTGTCCAGGTTAAAAATAAGGCGGCCAGCGCGCCCCAGCCAAAACCAATTTTCCAGGCGACAAAAACAGAAATGAGTGCCGTGAAAATTTCAATCAGTGGATATTGGGCAGAAATATGGGTTTTGCAGGAAGAGCATTTGCCTTTTAAAAACAGATAGCTGAAAACCGGTACATTTTCGATGGCAGTAATCATATGCCCGCAATGGGGGCACTGTGAACGTGGCACAAACAGGTTGAATTTTTCACTTGGCGTAGTATTTTCTTGTTCACCGCCAAACAGTGATTCGCATTCTTCGCGCCATTCTTTTTGTAACATGATGGGGATGCGATAGATTGCAGCATTTAAAAAGCTACCGATAATGAGTGAGAAAAAGCCAACAAAGACCAAAAATAAAGTGGTATTTTCCCTTAGAAGATTGATCAATTCCATTTGTTATTTTTACCTTTATAAAAATAAGGCTTCAATGAATGAAGCCTTATTTGATTATACAGTGATTATTAATTAACCAACAACTGCGCCCAGTTTGAAGATCGGCAA
>CAZPEE010000257.1:0-3560 GCA_964585525.1 uncultured Cocleimonas sp. | reverse complement strand
ATTAATTCTAGGTTAAACCCAATAAAAAAGGTCGCTTTGCGACCTTTTTTATTGGGTTTTTTTTGTCTCTGGGTTAATTTCCAAATACCGCAGAAAAGAAAACAATCCACGACCAGATAATCAAACTAACCACAATCAACATTGGAAATCCAAAAGTTAAATCAAACATCTCACGTATCCTTATTAAAAATCTCAAGTAACTACTCGGTACAATCTCAAAGAGAGCGGTTGATACTAATTGATTGATAAATACGGTGCAAGTTTCCACTTGCATTTCAGGGGATGAAAGAACACTATTAGCGACATGAGTAGTAAACAAAAAACGGACAAAAAAGCGCTAGTGGATCCTTCTAAAAAAGCTGTTGAACTTGATTTCGAAGCAGCCATGCTTGAGCTTGAAGCACTCGTTTCAGGTATGGAATCTGGCGATTTGCCCCTGGAAGAATCCTTAAAACAATTTGAAAAAGGCATCCAGCTAAGCAGGCGTTGTCAGGATGCGCTAAATCATGCCGAACAACGTGTTAAAATCTTACTGGATGAGCAGGAAGATGACTTTCAGATAGCGTCTGAATAATTTGCAGCAGATGAGTAATTTAGAGCAATATCAGCAGCGGGCAGAAGATATTCTGGAAAGCGTATTGGCTTTTGATGAGCAGCAACCTCTGCAACAATCGCGTTTGCGCGAGAGTATGCGTTATTCGGTTCTAGGGGGTGGTAAACGTGTGCGTCCGTTGCTGGTTTATGCAACGGGAGAAGCATTAAATATTCCTGTTGAATTGCTGGATAAACCTGCTGCAGCGATTGAGTTGATTCATGTGTATTCATTGGTTCATGACGATTTGCCAGCGATGGATGATGATGACTTGCGTAGGGGGAAGGCAACTGCGCATATCGCATTTGATGAGGCAACGGCAATCTTAAGTGGCGATGCGCTACAAACCTTGGCGTTTGAAATCTTGTCACAAGAGCAACCTTTGCAGCAGCCTTTACAAAAACGACAACAACTTCAGGCTCTGCATAAAATCTCTTCACAAAACCAGCTAAAGATCATTAATATTTTGTCAAATGCTGCGGGTATGCGAGGTATGGTGGAAGGGCAAGCCATTGATTTGGCTGCAGTGGGTAAAAAGCTTGATGAGCAACAGCTTGAGAATATGCATCATCATAAAACAGGAGCCCTGATTCGGGCGAGTGTGCATATGGCAAGTTTTTGTACTGATTCAGCCACACAGGAACAAAGGGATAAACTACTTAATTATGCCGCTGCAATTGGCCTGGCTTTTCAGGTGCATGATGATATTCTGGATATTGAAAGTGATACAGAAACATTGGGTAAACAACAAGGCGCTGATATTGCAGCGGGCAAACCAACCTATCCTTCGATTATCGGGCTGGATGCCGCCAAGCAAAAAGCAATAAAACTATATCATGATGCATTGGATTCGCTTTCAGGGTTTGGCTCTGAAGCTGATCTGTTACGGGAAATAGCAGGTTTTATCGTAAAACGATTGTCTTGACATTCTCCTCAAATTAACACAACAAAGTAGCCTATAATACGCACATGTCGGAACATTTATTAGAAAATATTAACGAACCACAACAATTGCGCAAGCTGGAATTGGAGCAATTACCCGGTTTATGTGATGAAATACGTGCGTTCTTATTAAAGTCCGTTTCCGAATCCGGGGGGCATTTGTCAGCAGGTCTGGGTACGGTTGAGTTAACCGTAGCCATACACTATGTCTACAATACGCCGGAAGATCGCCTGGTTTGGGATGTTGGCCATCAGGCTTATGCACATAAAGTGCTAACGGGTAGACGCGACCAAATGTCGACCATTAAGAAAAAAGATGGTCTTTGTGGTTTTCCACGACGCGAAGAAAGCCAATACGATACCTTTGGTGTAGGCCACTCGAGTACATCCATCAGTGCAGCGCTTGGTATGGCTTTGGCTGCGAAGTTACAGGGAATTAATCGACAAAGTGTTGCGGTCATTGGTGATGGTGCGATGACGGCTGGAATGGCTTATGAAGCCTTGAATCACGCGGGTGACCTGGATGAGAGTATGCTGGTTATCCTGAATGATAACGATATGTCGATCTCGCCAAATGTGGGTGGTTTAAGTAAATACCTTGCGCGTTTGTTATCCGGTCATTTCTATTCTTCTATGCGGGAAACCAGTAAAAAAGTATTGGCGAATACGCCGGGAATGAAACGCTTTGCGCGGCGCGCAGAAGAACATACCAAAGGCATGATTATGCCAGCGGCTACCCTGTTTGAAGAAATGGGCTTTGTTTATTATGGACCGGTTGATGGGCATGATGTTATTGAGCTGGTTAAAATGCTGCAAAATATTAAACAGATTAATGAGCCAAAATTTCTTCATGTGGTTACTCAAAAAGGTAAAGGTTATCAACCTGCGGAAGACGACCCTTGTCTTTATCATGGTGTATCCCCCTTTGATCTGGACACAGGGATTCAGGTAGCTCCCATTAATAAGAATGTTGATAAAGACTCTGAAAAACCACTGAGTTATACCGATGTTTTTAGCCAATGGCTATGCGATATGGCGGCGGCTGATAAGCGATTGGTGGGCATAACACCGGCAATGTGTGAAGGCTCCGGGTTAGTCGCGTTTTCAAAACAATACCCTGATCGTTATTATGATGTTGCCATTGCCGAACAACATGCAGTTACACTGGCAGCAGGTATGGCGTGTGATGGTTTAAAGCCCGTCGTTGCGATTTATTCAACATTTTTGCAACGTGCCTACGATCAATTAATCCATGATGTTGCGCTGCAAAACTTGCCGGTGGTTTTTGCCATCGACCGTGCAGGGTTGGTGGGTTCTGATGGTGCAACCCATTCGGGTAATTATGATTTATCCTATCTACGCTGTATTCCCAATATGGTGGTGATGGCGCCGAGTGACGAAAATGAATGCCGGCAAATGCTGTTTACTGCTTTTCAACAGGATTGTCCAACTGCAGTACGTTATCCGCGTGGAACCGGTACAGGTATTTTGCCTGATGAGACAATGTCTTTGCTGCAAATTGGCAAGGCCGAAGTGATACGCAACCGTACGTCCCAGGCGGGTACAAAAATTGCTATTTTGTTATTTGGTTCGTTATTAAAAGAAGCCCGATACGCTGCCGAAGCGCTGGATGCCACTTTGGTCAATATGCGTTTTGTAAAACCGATTGATGAAGCACTCATAAAAGAGATCAGTAAAACGCACGATCTATTGGTGACGCTGGAAGATAATGCCATTAAGGGTGGGGCAGGGAGTGCCGTTAATGAATATTGTAGCCAGCAATTATTAACAACCCCTGTCTATAATATTGGTATTCCAGATTGTTATCTTGAACATGCCGAGCGTAGCCAGCAGCTTGAGGAAATCAGGCTGGATGGCGAAGGCATCGTGGAACAAATAACCTCACTGGACAATGGCAAATATTGCAACAAACCAACTGCTTCGGTAGTATCCGTGGCCTCCAGCTAGATGAATAAATGTAGCGTTTGAAATTATAGGTCTGCCGATTATATGTCTGCTCAATACA
>CAZPEE010000256.1:0-3581 GCA_964585525.1 uncultured Cocleimonas sp. | reverse complement strand
GTTTTGAAACAAACCACTCATGCTCAACCCCATCTACCCTGATAAACAAAGCAAGCACGCCTGCTGGAGCCAGTTACATGGTTGCGCACAGGACTTACTCATCAGCAATACTGCCAATGAATATCATGGTCTGCTGGTGTTAATTACGCCTGATAGCCAGAGTGCCTATGAGGCTCAGGCCAGTATCCGGTTTTTTTCAGGGCTGGATGAAAGCATGGAGGATAACAACAACGTACACATATTCCCCGATTGGGAAACCCTGCCCTACGATGTTTTCTCTCCACATGAAGATTTAATTTCAGATCGCCTAAGAGCACTGCATCAACTATCGCACAGTCAAAAAGGTGTCTTGATTGTTCCAGTTTCTACCATAATGCAAAAACTGCCACCAGTGGATTATGTGCAAAACAATACACTGATGGTTTCGGTTGGCGATACCCTGGAAATTGCAGCCTTTCGAAAACAACTGGATGAATCGGGTTACCGCCATGTTAGCCAGGTCATGGAGCATGGCGAATATAGCACCCGCGGTTCGTTGATTGACTTATTCCCAATGGGCAGCACTCTACCCTATCGTATCGACCTGTTTGATGATGAGGTTGAAACCATACGCAGTTTTAACCCGGAAGACCAACTGACGATTGAACAGTTACAAAAAATCGAATTACTCCCTGCCCATGAGTTTCCCTTGAATGAAGCAGGTATTTCACGATTCAAAAAGAACTATGCAGAACAAATAGGTGGTGACCTGGCGCGTAGCCAGATTTATGATAACGTCATCAGCGGCAACCCACCTACGGGAATAGAATACTACCTACCCCTATTTTTTGATCAGACCGCCACGCTGTTTGACTATCTCCCCGACAAAACATTATTTATCAATGCTGATGGAACCAAAATCGCAGCTGACAATTTTGCTGAATTGGTTAAGGAACGCTATGAGCAACGCCGGCATGACCTTGAGCGCCCACTCCTTGCACCCGGTGAACTTTATCTGGATAGCGACACATTATTCGATACAATCCATGAGCAGCGCTTAATTGAAACACATACTTTCAAGCAAACAACGGATTGCCATAACTATCCGGTGAGCTCCCTGCCCTCGTTGCTTATCCAGGCGCGTGCAGAGTCACCACTGATCCTGTTAAACCAGTTTCTTGGACGTGCAAAAAACTGCCGGATATTATTTACAGCCGATTCCGCCGGACGACGTGAAAACCTGCTGGGATTATTACGCGACAACAACTTTAGTCCAAAAGTCTATCAAAGCTGGCAGGATTTCATCGCGGGTGACAGCCCGGTTTCACTCTGTATTGCGCCCATGGAACAGGGCTTATGGCTAAAAGATGAACTGGCCATTATCCCCGAGGCACTGCTTTTTGGCCAGCAGGTACGCCAAAAACGCCGCCAGAAAAAACCCACCCGCGATGCCGATGCGATCATACGCAACCTGACAGACCTGGCAATCGGCGACCCCGTGGTGCATGAACAGCACGGTGTCGGGCGTTACCGTGGTATGCAAAAACTGACCACCGGTGGTATTGAGCAGGAATTTATCCTGCTGGAATATGCAAAGGGCGACAAACTCTACGTACCGGTTGCATCTTTACATCTGATTAGCCGTTATTCCGGGGTCAGCGCCGAACATGCACCGCTACATACCCTGGGCACGGATCATTGGGATAAAGTCCGTAAAAAAGCCGCCCAGAAAGCACATGATATTGCCGCGGAACTGCTGGAAATTCATGCGCGGCGCGCTGCTCAGAAAGGTCATGCTTTTCCCTTTAATGAGCTCGAATACCATGCCTTTGCGGATACTTTCCCGTTTGAAGAAACGCCTGACCAGGCTCTTGCCATCGGAAAAGTGATTGAAGACATGATCTCCCCACAGCCGATGGATCGTGTTACCTGTGGTGATGTGGGTTTTGGCAAAACCGAGGTGGCGATGCGTGCAGCCTTTGTCGCAGCCAATTCTGGTAAACAGGTCGCATTAATTGCCCCCACCACCTTGTTAGTACAGCAGCATACAAAAAATTTCCGCGACCGTTTTGCAGACTGGCCCTTCAAGATAGCATCCCTGTCGCGCTTCCGTACCCCCAAACAAACCCGGGAAACATTGGCAAAATTACAATCAGGCGATGTTGATATTGTTATCGGTACGCATAAACTGTTGCAAAAGGATATTGGATTTAACAACCTTGGCCTGGTCATTATCGACGAAGAACATCGCTTCGGTGTACGCCACAAAGAACAACTTAAAAAATTGCGTGCCAATGTGGATATGTTGACATTAACCGCTACCCCCATTCCACGTACACTCAACATGTCATTGTCCGGTTTGCGCGATTTATCCATTATCGCCACCCCGCCGACCCAGCGCCATGCCATCAAAACCTTTGTCAATGAATGGGATAACGCGCTGATACAAGAAGCCTGTGCCCGCGAACTGGCACGTGGTGGCCAGGTCTATTTTTTGCATAACGAAGTAAAAACCATCCAGAAAATGACGGATGATCTAGCCGCCATCCTGCCAAACACCGAAGTGCGTTTTGCACACGGTCAAATGCCAGAACGTGAGCTGGAAACCATCATGCAGGATTTTTACCATCAGCGTTTCCAGGTTTTGGTGGCAACCACCATCATTGAAAGCGGTATTGATATACCCAATGCCAATACCATTATTATCAACCGTGCTGATAAACTCGGCTTGGCGCAACTGCATCAAATACGCGGGCGCGTTGGCAGATCACATCATAAAGCCTACGCATACCTGATTATTCCCGGCAAAAAAAGCATCACTGCAGATGCTAAAAAACGCCTCGAAGCGATCGAATCACTGGAAGATCTGGGGGTAGGCTTTACCCTCGCCTCGCATGACCTGGAAATCCGTGGCGCAGGCGAATTACTCGGCGATGACCAGAGTGGACAGATGCAGGAAATCGGCTTTAACATGTACAATGATTTGCTGGAACGTGCCGTTAAGGCATTAAAAGCGGGTAAACTGCCCGACTTGGGCAATGAAGAGGACCGAACCACTGTCGACCTCGGTGTTCCCGCCTTAATACCCGATGATTACCTACCCGATGTCCACAACCGCCTGATTATGTACAAACGCATCGCCAGCGCCAAAAACAAGGAAACCTTGCGCGAGTTACGCATAGAAATGATTGATCGCTTTGGGCTTTTACCCGAACCTGTCAATAACTTATTTGACGTTACCCAGCTAAAATTGATTGCACAAAAAATTGGCATCATCAAACTGGACATGGGTGAAATGGGAGGCAGGTTACAGTTTAATGAAAAACCTCAGGTTGACCCACTCAAAATCATGACACTGGTGCAAGAAAAGCCCTGGGCATTCAAAATAAATGGACAGGATAAACTGACTTTTGAATATGATGAAATGGAAACGGTGGAGCAACGTGTACAGTGGATTAAACGCCTGATTGATGATATTCGTATTGCTTAATAATCCAAACCAGAATTAATAAAAAACATGATAAATAACAGGTACATCGTCTAATAATATTTAAATTCTTGACATGAATGAGTAATATTCTGACTATAAAGCCATTATATAG
>CAZPEE010000255.1:0-3610 GCA_964585525.1 uncultured Cocleimonas sp. | reverse complement strand
GCAATAGCGTTATTGTGCTAACCAGCAGATAAATTTTTTGCTGCTCGGCAATATCATGTTCGATATCCTTGATTTCTTCAGCTACGGCAACAGTAAAACGTTGCTTGTCTTTACGAATTTCCTTGATGAGTATTAACAAGGGAGCCTGTTTAGGACCAGTGATTTTAACGACCTTCTCAGATGCACCATTCAGTGCAGGCAAGCTCAGTGATTGACCACTCAACGAAGGGGAACGAAACACACGAGAAGCGGAAACTATCTGAAAATAATGCCCGGAAAAAGGCACTTGGTATATTGGCGTAATAATCGACTGGGGAAGATGCTCACCAGGCTTAACCGGTAAATACTGATCAATATATTCAGTATCATGTTTAAGTCGCCGCAGTACCTGTTCTTCTGCCAGATATCGCGGAAAAATACTCATCAGGATAATATGTACACCAAAAATAATGACCAGCATGGCACCTAGCCAGAAACCCAGACGAGATTGTAAAGAACCCATCAGTTTAACCCGCTACCCTGGTACACATAGCCCTGCCCACGACGGGTAGTAATCAAATGCTTACCGATTTTTTTGCGTAAACGGTTGATATAAACCTCGATGACATTGCTGTCTCTATCCGTGTCATTTTCGTACACCTGTTCAATCAAACGGCTTTTTGATAAGACGATACCGGGATGCTGGATAAAATAACGCAATAAGCGATATTCCAACCGGGTCAACTCAATACTGGACTGCTGACTATCTGCAGAACGAATAATCAGCATACGCTGTTCATCATCAAGATCATAATCACCCACGCTCAAACCCATAGGGGTATCCTGTTGATGCCTCCGGGTTAATGCCCTAAGCCTGAGCAATAGCTCCTCGAAATGAAACGGTTTACCCAAATAATCATCTGCGCCTGCACGCAAACCATCTACCCGCTCATACCAGGCATCCCTTGCGGTTAAAATAATCACCGGAAACAACCTGCCCTGATCACGCCAACTGGTTAATACATCCAGCCCCGCTTTACCAGGCAAGCCCAAATCCAGAATAACAACATTGTAATCAATTTCCATGCCTAGATGCTCTGCATCAATGCCATCACTAGCAACATCGACCACAAAACTTGCCTTTTTCAAGTTTTCTTTTAAGCGTCTTTGTAAGGCTTCATCATCTTCAACAAGCAAAATTTTCATACATGGATCATAGGGTAACGGCTATTTGAAAACAATAATGGAATAAATATTAACCCGGCAACAATGAATGTCGTGTTCAGAGCTTCAGGCAGGCGCTGTAACGCCGAGCCAGCGCCTGCCTGAAGCTCCTAACTTATTGATTATTAATCGCAGGCCGTCGCGTGCTGGCCCGCACACTGCGTTAGCGAAACTTGCTGTAGGAGTGCTACAGTGGCGTTTCGCTGCCTTGTCGCGAACCAGCACGCGGCGGCTGAACACGATATATATTGTTGTCGGGTTAATTAGTAGAAAAAACATCTTTTTTAGACAACAAATAATCAACCAGCCATCCTTAACTATGTGTCATGAAAAACAACCTATAATCAATGGTTCAGCAGCCACTTGTACAAAACGTAAATTAAATGAAACAGAACTATAAACGCTTACTCATACTATTCTTTTTCATGGTTACTTTTGCTGACCCTGTATTTTCTTCTCAACAAACGGTAACCATTGGTGTGTTGGCATACAATGGGAAGAAACAGGCCATTGAGCGCTGGCAACCAACAGCAGATTATCTTTCTACCCAGGTTGCAAAGACAACATTTTTGATAAAACCGCTAACCCATGAAGAATTTCGCCACGCTATTAATAAAGATGAGCTAGATTATTTACTTACCAACCCAGGACATTATGTACGCCTTGAAGTCAGCTCTGGCGCGACTCGTTTGGCAACATTCCAGACACGCTTTCAAGGCCACGTTCTTACACAAATGAGTTCTGTCATTTTTACACGTAATAATAGTAACATTAAGTCTCTGGACGACCTCAAAGGGAAAACACTCGCCGCTGTTAACAAAGATGCTTTTGGTGGTTATCAGCTTGCCCAGAAAATATTTCTGGATAACGGCATTGATCCAGAGAACGCATTGAAAGTTAAATGGCTAGGTTTTCCTCATACCGATGTCGTTAAGTCTATACTCAACGGCAAAGCCGATGCAGGTGTAGTTCGTGCTGGTATTCTGGAAAAAATGGCTAACCAAGGCATACTTGATCTATCCAGCCTATATATTATCAATCAGCAAAAGCATAAAGGATTCCCTTTTAAACATAGCACCCGTCTTTACCCGGAGTGGCCCTTTGCACGCCTGCCTTCAACCGATTCAGAGCTTTCCAGACAGGTGGTTCTTGCCCTTCTGCAAATGCCCGCTAGTAATGAGGCAGCAATTGCATCTGGAGGTGCAGGCTGGACTATCCCTCTGGACTACAGTAGCGTGCATATGTTATTCAAGGAATTGCAAATTGCACCCTATCCACCTGCATCATTAACGCCAGGGGATTTTTGGCTAGCCTATAAACAATGGATTATTGTCAGTTTATTACTGTTACTGTTTAGCCTGTTTACCTTGCTACGCATGTTCCAGGTAAACAAACGCTTGAGTACCACCCAGCAAGCCTTACAGCAACAGCAAAATGTGCTTGAATACACAGTGAAGCAACGCACGGATGAACTCCTTGAAAGCAATCAGGCGCTCCAGCAGGATATTAAACAACGCATAGCCACCGAGCAACATATGCACGATGCCTGTGATACCTTGCAAAGGTTCTATCATGTTGCCATCCGGCATGATCTCAGTCGTGAACAACGACTGCAATCCATTCTTGATATGGCACGCCAGTACCTGGGTGCTGACCAGGTTTTATTGTCTCATTGGGATGCCAGGCAAAAGCAGTTTACCTTTTGTAGTAGCAGTCCGGAAGGTCAGTATAACAATGTACCACTTTACCACACTTACGCACTGCAAGCTGTATCCAATGGCGAGTTGCAAACGCATCAACATATTAATCAGTGGCATACTTATCTGGCTTTGCCTGTCAATGTGGAAAAGGATTACCAGTGCCTGTTCGAATTTGTGACCTTGCAAGAAGACCACACCGGGGATAATGTAAATCTAACTAAAGAAAGCCACATACCCAGCAGTAAAATCCATCAACGTATTTTAAACCTGTTGACCTTATGGATCAGCAATGAAATGGCGCTATCGGCAAATGAGCAGCGTAACACACAGCATTCCCGGGAATTATTACAACATTTTAAACATATTAGTCCGCGAGAAAAGCAGGTTCTTGATCTACTGGTGCAGGGAGAATCAAATAAAAGCATGGCACGCTATCTCAATATCAGCCCCAAAACGGTAGAACTACACCGTGCCAACCTGCTAAAAAAGACCCACGCCAAATCATCAATCCAATTGGTAAAAATGGCTATACAAGCAGGACTGGTAAAGACACCTAGTAAAAACCCTAGCACAGCATAGATAATCATCCCTATTGTTATTAACCCCCTAAACAGACAAAGTATAGTTTCTTGAACACATCGAAGGAAAATAGCAATGAAATTACCCATAAAAAAGAGACAATTTACAACGTTATTATTAACAACCGT
>CAZPEE010000254.1:0-3619 GCA_964585525.1 uncultured Cocleimonas sp. | reverse complement strand
CCGATTCAGGAAATGACTCCGATTCAGGAAATGACTCCGATTCAGGAAATGACTCAAATTCCGGGGAAGACTCAGATTAAAATAACCCCGGAAATTAATGAAATATCCGGGTTAAGGCACGACATAGGTATGATCTTTAATACCTTCCAGGTAAATGGTCATAATGAGTTCCTCAGATGCCGAACCAAGGCTGTGCTTTATGCCAAAATCATGCAGGCGTATTTTAAATTCAGTTTCAAAACCCCGTCTAAATCCTCCCCAGGGGTCTTTGCCTGCTCCAATCTGTTTAATACGCATAGAAACGGGTTTGCTTACACCATGAAGCGTGAGTTTTCCGCTTAGAATCCCTGTGGTTTTGCTGGTTTGTTTATAGCTTGTGCTGATAAATTTAGCCTCCGGGTATTTTCGTACATCAAGGAATTTTCGACTGCGCAAGTGCTTATCCCGCTCGGCATGTGCCGAATCAATGCTGGCCGTTTGAACTGTGATTTCGATGCTAGTTTTTCCCGGATTACGGGGGTCATAGCTAAAGCCACCCTTAAAACGATTAAAGCGCCCTGTTAACCAGCTATAACCAAGATGTTTGATTTTAAAATTGATCGAGGCATGCGCACCTTCTGTATCAATGCGATAGTTGTCGGCAAATAGTATGGTTGATGGTATTAGCCAAAGAATGAGTAAAATAATGTAAATGCTTAAACGTTTCATGATTATTCCATTTGTTTGCGTATCCTGATGATTCCCTATAAGTGTAGTCGAAAATGAATATCAGTCTGAATAAGCCTGTTATAATGACAGGAACCCATTTAACCTGACTAACTAGCAGAGCCTATGCAAACATTTCGTCGTCGCCTTTACCATATACTCGAAGAACACCATGATGGCTTATTATCACGACTAATTAACATTGGCTTGATGCTATTAATCTTTGCAAATGTCGTTGCCATTGTGCTTTCATCTGAAGCAGATTTACATGAGCGATTTATTTCATTCTTCATAGGTTTTGAAATCTTTTCCCTGCTTGTTTTTACCATTGAATATTTTGCCCGCGTCTGGGTTTCTGTAGAAAATCAGGATAAAGGCTTTTCCCACCCGATAAAGGGCAGGCTACGCTATATGCTAACGCCGATGGCGATTATAGATTTGCTGGCAATTATTCCCACCTTTTTCATGATGTTCCTGGGTTCCGACTGGCTGATATTGCGTTCACTGCGTTTGGTCAGGGTGTTTAAACTGACGCGCTATTCACGCTCCATGGAATTGCTGGTGACGGTCATGAAACAGGAAGCAGAAACAATTATTTCTGCTATCTTCATTTTATTAATCCTGATTTTAATTTCAGCAACGGGTATTCATCTGGTTGAAGGTCATGTCCAGCCACAGGAATTTGGTAGTATTCCGCGTGCCTTATGGTGGTCAACGGTTACACTAACGACCGTGGGTTATGGCGATGTCGTCCCGGTCACCACGATGGGCAGGGTGTTTGGTATTATCATTGTTATTGCTGGTATCGGTATGGCAGCTCTGCCGGCTGGTATCATGGCAGCGGGGTTTACCTCGGAGATCAATCGCAGGCGAGAGCGTTTTAAGACAAAAATACTGGCGCATCTTGAGGATGGTGTACTGTCACGCAAAAATCGCCGCAAACTTGAAAAGCTACGTGTTTCACTGGGTATCAGCCGCGCTGATGCCGGTTTGATGATCAGTGAAGCCAGAAACGAAGAGAAGCGCAGTAGCCACATTGAATGCCCGCATTGTGGCAAAGACGTCCATATCCGGCATAAAGCAGGCCATGTAAAATTGCTTAAGCGCTAATCTGACAGGCTGTTCAGGATGTGCATGCCCAACGACTCAATACCCAGATTCATTTGTTCAGGCTGGTTTTTTTGGGTTGATGTCCAGATAAAATAATCACTGTCATCATCGGAGTAGCCCACGCTGTCAAAGGTTTTCGGCATGCTGGGTATATGGTCGCCGTAAAAACACAGTGTGTGTGGTTTGTCTGATGCGGCATATTCCTGGCTGAGTGTGTTTATCATGTGATCTGCATTTTTGAGGTGTCGCAGATAAACGACCAGGTCGTCAAGTTTATCTATTGTATCCTCCGCTTTGCCAGAAAGGTATTGGTGATGTTCTTCCATAGCGACTTTTTCCAGATGAAGCGGGCCATGGTTCTCCATGGTGATGGCAAATATAAATAAGGGTTTGTCTGTTTTTTGTTTTGTGATGTCCAGTATTTTATCCGTAACAGCCTGATCTGAAATATAAGGGCCAAACGTCTGGCCCTGGTCAAACTGTTCAATATCAATAAAGTCATCAAAGCCCATCGCAGGGAAAATCCTGTCGCGCCCAAAAAATGAGGCGGGGTGAGGGTGGACGCAAACACAATAATAGCCTAGTTTTTTTAATGCCGAGGCAAGCGTGAACAGCGGCATATTGGCGAGAAACTGATAAGGATAATACTGATATAGCTTGATGCGCTCACAGGGTAGGCCGCTTAGAAACGAAAATTCACTGCGCATGGTGTTAGCGCCCCAGGCCGGAACCATAAGTTTTCCAAAAAATGCAGATTCAGCGAGGCACTGGTCATAATGTTGCAGAATATCTTGCCTGATTGCAGGGTGTAAGCGTCTTGCATCAAAGAACGATTCGCTCTGTATAACGGTGATGTTGGGTTGCTCATGGTTGCCAGTGTTTATTTTTTGATGAAACGGTGATTCTGTCAAAACACTTTTTACGCTTGATTTATGTTGTGTTGTACGCGCTTGTAATGCATAGGCAACAAGGCTGTTAATCAAGCCAAAACGCGCATTGTCTTTTTCAGGGGCCAATGAGAGCTTTAGTGTTAATGACTGTTTATTGATAAGCCAGAGTGCCACAGCCAATGCAAGCAGTGTTGCGCTAATTCGCTGCCAGCTCAAGGGCAGGGCAGGCTCAAGGCTGAGTACTAGCATAATCAGGGCGATAATGATCAGCGGGCCAAGAATCAGCGGAGCCCAGCCTAAAAAGGGAAAATACAACCTGGGGTGTTTGAAAGCCTGTGAGAACATGGCGATATCAGAAAATACCAGCGGTTCTTTCAAGGTGTGAAACTTGGTATTGCTGACAATAACGACAATAATGAGGAAAACCAAAATGGCAAGCCCTGAAAAAACAGGGCGCTGCACAATTAAACTCAGTAGCAGGAAAGCAACGCTAATAATCAGGCTGTGCAACAGCATGTTTTTTGCGTTCAATGATGGCGCAACGGGCTTGATGAAACGCTCTGCCACAAAAGAAAACAAAATGGTGGCAAACATCAGCAGCAGGAAAACAGCCAGGCTATTCAACGTTTGGCACCGTATGAAAACAGGCTCATGATCCAGTTGGCAAGGCCGGCCGGGAGCAATGCTAAAATCCACATGCCCAAATTGAGCGGGAAAGGGAAGGAAATGCTCGCCTTGTTTTTATGCAAGCCCTTAATAATCATGCCAGCCGCTTTATCGGCGGAGATCAGCAAGGGTTTGTCACCGGGAAAATGATTGCTCATATCCGATTCAACAAAACCGGGGTAAACCACACTGACCTTGATGCCATCAGCGGCAAGCCAGCCACGCAATGCTTCACCGTAGGCTTTAAC
>CAZPEE010000253.1:1160-3629 GCA_964585525.1 uncultured Cocleimonas sp. | reverse complement strand
GCATATCTTTGGTCATCGCTGAAACCCATACTTTCCACTGGGTTAAGGACTCTGGCACTTCAAATTCAAAGGCAACCGAGCCGTTATCCTGTAGCACCAGATGTGGGTAAAAGAAGGCCGTTTCGTTGAAGTTTTTGCGGATGGGTGCTGAAGCAAGATCAGCCGTATCATCCTTAATTCCATGTGCAGCATCGCCACCGCCACGATTCATAAACTGTTTTAACTTATCGCGTACATCCGCACTCACTACACCATCAATTGGACCTTTGTAATAACCACCAGATTTTAGTTTTCGTTGCAATGCATACACATCCACTTTTGGCGCATAAACTCGCCTGGGAGCAGGTGCAGGCGCTGCCATTCTCCTGGGAGCATACATGCGGCGACCAACAGATTGATAATCAACGGCTGATTCCGCCATCTGCATTCCAAATCCTCCGTCCATAAAGACCAGATGGGTCTCGATATACTGTTTCGGGTAGCTGTCGCCATCTGAATAGACCTGGGAAAACAAACCTCGCGCCACACCCAGCGAACTGGACTGGCGGATAAAGAAAGGCGTATCTGTTTGATATAATCCTTCTGTGGTTTGCGGATTATGTTTAGCAAAAAACTCCAGGCTCTTGTCAAACATGGATGCCAACACTTCTGCTGCACCCTTCCCCAGCGGCTTACCATCAGAGTCTTTAACCGTGACCCGCCAGGTCTCTTTCTGACCGGGGCTTAATTTATCCCGGAACGTCGAAAATGACACATTCAGAAAACGATCCGTCCAGGGTACGCTGACCACCTGTCGTTGCCGTATCAACTGATAATCTTTTAACATGCTTGCCAGAATCGTCAGGCTACCCCGGTTAGCTTTACTCACCGGGTATTCAATCTGCTTGATACCGCCGCGTTGCACGGTACGCTTCAACAATTTATCTCCCTGATAAATTTCCAGCAGCACAGGTGATTGGGCAAAACCGGAACCCACCAGCAGTTTAATGTTATCCCCGGCTTCAACGGATGATTTTTGAACCCTAAGCAATAATGGCGTTTTAATCGACGCTGCTGATCTTCCACCCACCAGAATCATTTTTTGCAGCTTGAACTCTTTTCCCCAGCGGTCTTTGGTACTGTAGTGCAATCGGTATAAACCCGCTGGCAAACCATTCAGTTTGAGCGTGGCATCACCCTGCTGGTCATGTCGCAGCGTACCCTGTGCCAGCTGTGCAGAATCTTTCCAGTCCTTTGCCAGGAGTTCAAAATCAGGAAAGGTATTCCAGCGTGAACTGAGTTTGTCACCCGCTATTTGATAAGGGGTTTGTTTTAATTCACGGGGCAACTGCGCTGGCAGCAATGGTTTTGCAGGCTGCTGTACCCGGTTCAAACGCCAGTGTGCAACACCTGAGCGTGGCGACTCATCAAGATCATGTCGGTTGATCTTTAATGAAAAGGCTTTGCCCGCATCAGCATACGCCTGATCGGCATTAACACTTGCCTGAATCGCTACGTTGCCAATGGTGAAACTACGCTTTGCGGTACGTGTTTCCCCACCCGCATCGGTAATATCAGCAATCACGCTGAAACGGTAATTTTGCTTGCTACTTGGTAAACCAACAGGCTTAAAGCGAATGCTAAACTGGCCTTTATCATTCAATTTGGCGGTTCCTGATGTGATAATTTCCTTTTCACCATAAACAGGATAACGGTATCCATACCAGTAAGGCTGTATCTTCGACGTTTGCCGCTCAACCCGCCATTTCACTTTCGCATTCGTCACCGGCTGGCCGAAGAAATAACCTGCAGAACCCGTTAGCAGTGCCGGCTGGTTTAAGCGCAAAGCCTGCTTACTGGCTGTTATGCTGGCACTGAAGGTAGGCCGTTTATATTCTTCCACACGAATGCTTTTACTACTTACGTTCCTATTGCCTTTTCCCCAGGATACCTGAAGCCTCCAACTGCCTAATTTCAAGCCTGTTTTTGCGATAAATTCTCCCGATGCCGAACCATACTGATTGGTTTTAAACGGGATGACCCGAACCTGCTTGCCGTTGCTATCCAGCAACTTAACCGTGCCGGGATTATTGACCACCACTTTATATTTGCCTGTTGTGCGATTACCCGAATAAGCGACGATTTTCCATTTGATTTTCTGACCCGGACGATAAATGGCGCGATCAGTAAAAACCAGGGCACTGTTTACATAAGGAGAATGATAATAATTGTAGGCAGGGCCAATGTTATCGTCCACTAGCACAAAATCTTTAGCGTGCCTGAGTACCAGCTTTACCCTTGATTTTCTCGCCTGCGCCAGATCAAAACTGGCGCGTCCGTCAGAACGGGTTTTCTTAACGGCAATTCTTTGTGTACTTTTATTATCCACCCGCCAAAGTTCTGCCTGAACATTTGCCGCAAGTTGTCCTGATTCGCCGATAAATGCAGTCAGTTCCAGGGTCTTTTCCGTATTACGAATATCAACTGCCA
>CAZPEE010000253.1:0-1060 GCA_964585525.1 uncultured Cocleimonas sp. | reverse complement strand
GTTTTGATATTCCTGTGGGTTAATTGCAACGAGCGCTTGCCAACACCATCGCTGCGCATACTCTGCAAAGACATTTCAGGTCTTTCAATTTGTGTAATCTGATACTGGCAAAATGCGGTTGCCGGATGCTTTTGAAAACGTGCGACACACTGCCTGAGCACTTTTAATGCCTGAATATTGGCATCCGGCGCTGAGCCTTGACGAATCAATTCAGCCATGCTGGCACGTAGCATATTACTCCACGGCAAGGAGGCACTATTGCCCTGTTTCAAACGGGCTCGTAGTGCTTCAAGCAATAATTTTCTTTCCGCTTCGGTTAACGCATAGGGCGGATGATCACGCCTGGATTCCTCAAGCAGTTTAATTTTAACGCGAAATGCCTCCAGCGCAGCTTCGGGTTTATGATGGCTGCGCTCAAAATTTTCCAGGTCAGCCAATAGCTTAACAGCTCGCTTCAAAGGGTGGATACGACTATCATCCAGACGGATATTTTTAGGGTAAGCCAGTAATTGTTTGATTGACAAAGCAGCGCTTTGATTGGAATGCTGCGGACTCCAGTAACTGCTGTTTTTCAGGAAATCCACCCATAAATAAGTGATGGTATCCAGCACCCCGCCACGTACATTTTTAGGGTAGTCACCTTTCCTAAATACACTTTTGATACTCGGTAGCGACAACGCACCCAGCGACTCAAGCGAATCATCAGAGCCACTTCTGGCACGCGCCAAACGCCAGGCACGGAAAAAATCCCGATTGATTTCTGACTGTAGCTGCTTCATGGTTTTCTTTTTTAAGGGAATTTTTTTGCCAGAAGCAATTTTTTCGCGTTGCTGGATTTCCCATTGGTAACGCGCCACATAACGGCTAAGCAAGGTTGCACGATGCAATTTCAGTAAAATCTGTGAATCCTGATCCTTTGGCCAGTCTTGTGAATCCAGAAAGTCTAGCGCACCTTCAAACTTACCTTGCTGGGAGCGTAGTGCCGCACCCAGCAACAGTGCTTGTCGCCAGTTTTTATTATTGTTGTGTTGTTTTGCCTGATTAAGCAACTGGTCGATTT
>CAZPEE010000252.1:0-3669 GCA_964585525.1 uncultured Cocleimonas sp. | reverse complement strand
AGGGGTTTGTCCAGAAGATTATCCAGCCGAAGCTGTATCATTTTAATAGCGCCACCGAATAAGAAAGCGGTCGCCACCCACAGGTCGGTTTCTTTAAATTCACCACATTTTATACCTTGCCGGATGATTTCCCGGATGCGGATAAAAGGTGCGGTTTCAAACAGCCGCTTCTCATGGGGTAAAAATTCAGTGTGCTTTGAATAAAATAAAAAGGCAATGATATTTCGGTGGGTTTCCGTATAGCTAAATAGTTGCCTTATGAGTTCCTGGCATTGTGCGGATGGGGATGGTTCTGTTGCCTGAATATCCCTGATGACTTCATCAAGCTCATTTAAAAGATGCCGATAAAGCGCTTTGGCAATACCCTCTTTGCCGCCAAAATGTTTATAGATTGAGCCAATACTGACACCAGAGTGTTTTTGAATATGGTGTACGGATACATTGTGATAGCTGTTTTCAACAAATAAGTCCAGGGCAGCGGTTAGGATTCTGCAATCAAGGGGTTCTGGGCAAAGTGCTTCTTTTTTCAAGTAAGGCATTTATTTATTTTAACAAAATAATGCGTGTTAGCAATTGACAAGAATGAACATTCATTCTATTTTCTGGTATTGATATGATTTAAGCAGAATTTGGGAGAGACAATAATGAAATGTAAAGCCGCAGTTGCGTGGGAACCAAAAAAGCCGTTATCTATAGAAGAAGTTGAGGTCATGGGGCCAAAGGAAGGTGAGGTCTTGTTAAAAGTACATGCCTCGGGTGTTTGCCATACGGATGCGTTTACGCTTTCTGGTGATGATCCGGAGGGTGCTTTCCCTTGTATTCTTGGTCATGAAGGCGGTTGTGAGGTTGTTGAATTAGGGGCGGGCGTTACTTCGCTGGAAGTGGGTGACCATGTTATCCCCTTGTATATTCCAGAGTGTGGTGAATGTGAGTATTGCCGTTCGCCTAAAACGAATCTTTGTCAAAGTATTGCGGCAACGGTGTGGACAGGTTATATGCCTGACGGAACGCGTCGTTTTTCTCAAAATGGCAAAGATATTTTCCATTACATGGGATGCTCCACTTTTTCTGAGTATACGGTTGTGCCAGAGATTGCTTTGGCAAAAATTAATAAGCAAGCACCATTGGATAAAGCCTGTTTACTGGGATGTGGTGTCACTACCGGTATCGGGGCGGTGTTGAATACAGCGAAAGTGGAGCCTGGTTCCACAGTGGCTGTTTTTGGCCTGGGTGGAATTGGCTTATCTTGCATCCAGGGCGCGGTGATGGCAGGTGCGGAGCGCATTATCGGTATTGACATCAATCCTGATAAATTTGAATTTGCAAAACAATTAGGTGCGACTGATTTTGTCAATCCAAATGAGATTGACGGGTCGTTTGTCGAATATATGCAGGATACTTATAACGGCGGCCCTGATTATTCATTTGAATGTATTGGGAATGTGCATGTGATGCGTGATGCACTCGAATGTACGCATATGGGTTGGGGGGTTTCTACGGTGATAGGCGTAGCGGGAAGCGGTCAGGAGATTGCTACACGCCCCTTTAATCTGGTTGTCGGCCGCAGTTGGAAAGGCACGGCATTTGGTGGTGTAAAAGGGCGCACTGAATTGCCCGGTTATGTTGATCGCTATATGGCAGGTGAGATTGAGCTGGATAGCCTGGTAACGCATACTATGCCGCTTGAAGATATTAATCATGCATTTGATTTAATGCATGAGGGCAAGAGCATCCGCTCGGTCATTACTTTTTAAAACCAGGGATATTTTTGTCTTTGCTTTTAAAAGCGTTTAACGTAAAGGATCTGGAATATGCCAATACAGCAAATTGAGAGTATCAAAGAGTTTGGTGGTTATTTAAACCGCTACACACATCAGTCAAAGACACTTGATTGTGAAATGACCTTTTCGGTGTATTTGCCTCCCCAGGCAGAAAAAGACAAGGTGCCTGCCTTATATTGGTTGTCAGGATTGACCTGTACGGATGATAATGCCAGGACAAAAGCAGGTGCGCAGCGCTATGCAGCTGAAGAAGGTATTGCCATTATTTTCCCCGATACCAGTCCTCGTGGTGATGATGTTGCAGATGAGCCTGATCGGTATGATCTCGGCCAAGGTGCAGGTTTTTATGTCAATGCTACACAATCGCCGTGGGCAAAGCATTATCAGATGTATGATTATGTTGTCAGGGAGCTGCCTGAATTACTCGAAACCGAATTACCCCTGGTGCCTGGTCTCAAGTCGGTATCAGGTCACTCAATGGGTGGGCATGGTGCCTTGATAACTGCGCTTAAAAACCCGGATGCCTATCAGTCTGTTTCGGCATTTGCACCGATTTGCAACCCTATGAATTGTGCCTGGGGGCAAGGTTGTTTTAGTGCTTATCTTGGTGAAGATAAAACAGCCTGGGAAGCATATGATGCAACAGAGCTGGTAAAATCAGGCGCCAGTGTAAAACATATCCTGATAGACCAGGGAACGGCCGATGAGTTTTATGATGAAAAGCAATTAATGCCTGAAGTGTTTGATATGGCTTGCAAGAATGCCCAGCAATCTATCGACTTGCGATTTCAGAGCGGCTATGACCACAGCTATCATTTTATTGCCACCTTTATAGGCGAGCATATTGCCTACCATGCAGAGGCCTTAAACAAGGCGTTGTAGCCAATAAAAATGTTTGTGGGTAACTGCGGGATAGGCGCTCCTTAATAAATAGCACTAGCACAGCAGGCTAAAAGAACCGTTTCAATGCCCTGTATTTCGGTGCTTTCGCTTCGGGCTGGTTTAAATACTCCTTTATCCCCCAGCAGCCGTAGTATTGGCATGTTCGTGGTGCCGAGAAGGCGACGAATAGCGATCCGCCAGTAATCCTGTCCCAGTTGTTGAGGAAGTCTATGTAGAATTTTTCCATGGTGTGTACGCGGTTTGCGCCGATCAGGAAGCGGTTGGGGTTGTCTTTTGTTGACCTTGCCTTTGGGTCGGTGAGGTGTTGCCCGCCTTCGTAGGCGATCAGTTTTACGTGGTATTTTTTGGCATATTCCATTTGTTGCTTGATCATTTTGTAGACGTTGTTCATCGAGTAGGGGTTGGCCTTGTCGTCAGTTAGCTCCTTGAAAACATCTGGTACGCTGTGGACTTTTCCCAGTGCTTTGGCGTGTACGAAGAAGTAGGGCGCAATTGCCATGGCGTCGACGTATTTGTAGGCGTTTTTGTGTTCCATCACCACCGGGGTCATGTAGCGGTTGGCAGACCAAACGCCCATGACGTGGACTAAACGCTGCCTTCCGCCAAAGGCTTGGTCGAACATCCTGAAGATTTCAACAGCGCGTTGTGAATAGTATTTGTAACCCGCCTGGTTGGGGTCGCGGTCTAGCCCCAGTTTTGTGCCCATCTGTTTGGTGTAATGGGTTTGCATAAACACCGTATTCCAGGTTTCGTTAGTGTATTCGATGTAGACTTTTAAGTTGGGTCGTAAATGTTGGCGTAAATAACGTGCGTATTGTTGCACAAAGTTGTTATCTGCGGCGTGCGGAATATTAAACCAAGCGTCGCGGTTGAGCACATTGGCAAGTTTGACCATCACTTCCAGTGGTGCGCCGCGTACGCCTTCGGTGCCTGCCCAGGTGGCTTTGCTCATCTGGTTCATCTGGTTCCAGTGGCGGATTGGGTT
>CAZPEE010000251.1:0-3687 GCA_964585525.1 uncultured Cocleimonas sp. | reverse complement strand
CCCCAGGGATAAGCAATTTTACGGTAAGCGCCATCGTAGGTAACCTTATGTTTGAGCCTTTCTAAAGCGGCTTCAACCAGGTTCATCGAAAATAGGTCACTGTCAAAGCTGCCAGGCGGAAAATTATTGTTAAAGGATGCTGCCTGTGTGGATAGTGTTGCAAAAACAAGGCTTGCTGCTGCTAAAGTTTTTTTTAAAGTCATATTGCCCCCGTTATTTTAGTGTGTTCATTGCTGTGCAGGATAGAGACCACCTTCAGAGATAAGTTGTTCAAAAAACATTTTAAATGGTTGGTGTTGCATAATGTCGATAAGTGAATCTGCTGTGTAGAAATAATCTGAGCACAACATCTGGAGTGTTTTTTTCATCGTGATGGGCAATTCAATATGCTTGCCATCTGCGAAAAAGTGGATGGTAGCATTTTGAGCCGATTTTGTCCTGGCATCTGTGTCAGTGTTGTTGTTAAGACTGTTAAGGCTGTCAATACTGTCAAAGTTTTCAATATAGGAAAACCGCAGCCAGCTTTCGCGTTCATAATCTGTGTTGAGCTGGAAAGTGTGTTGGCTTTGTAGAACATCGGTTTGCATCTCGCCCCGTGTTTCGGTCAGGTATTTGCCTAGCCAGATAGATAAATGTTGCTGTTGAGACTGGATGCTATCGGTAATCATGCGAGACAAGGTTTGCAGGTCTGTTTGACTCATTTCTCCGGGCGATGTTTGTATCTTCCGGCCTTTGTCAATGAAACGCTGTTTAAATTCGGGTTGGTCAGTAAAGGACTCTATCCAGCCTTGAATTAACTCCTGCTTGCTGGGCGCACGAAAGCCTACCGAGAAGGTCATGCATTCGCCTTCAGCAATGCCATAATGTGGCATGTTGGGGGGCAAATAAAGCATGTCGCCAGGTTCCAGCAACCATTCCTGGTCAGCTTCAAATTCGGCAAGGATGCTTAAGGATATATCCGGGATAGTGGCCCGTGGGTAGTTCTCGCGGGTAATAATTTTCCAGCGGCGCTTGCCCATGCCCTGAATCAAAAACACATCGTAATCATCCCGGTGTGGCCCTACCGAGCCCTGGTCTGCGGCGTAGCTGACCATCAGATCGTCAATGCGCCAGTCGGGGATAAAGCGAAAGGGTTCGATCAGGTTGCCAAGTTCGGGTACATAGCGTTCCAGGTCATTGATCAAAAAAGTCCAGTGAGTATCGGGCAGGGAAGTGAAGTCATCATCAGTGAAGGGTGAATGTTTGGCTTGCCAGGGGGTGTTTTCAGGCGCTAGACCATGTTCTACAATGATGCGTGATGGCGCATCGGTATCAACGGCCAGACCGGCTAGCTCTTCAGGTGTGAAAGGGACCTCCAGGTCGGCAAACGCACCACGCACCACGAGCGGTTTTTGTTGCCAGTACTCGGCCAAAAACTGTTCGGGTGTGATGTTGCCGAGTACGGACATCGTGGTGTATTTATAAGCCTTTAGCCTGGGAGACTGCATTGCCAATATAATTGGCAGGTGTCATGTTTAACAGGTGGTCTTTGGCTTGCTGGGGGATATCCAGCGATTCAATGAAGGCTTGCATGATGTCAGCGTTGATGCGTTGACCCCGGGTCAGTTCCTTGAGTTTCTCATAGGGTTTTTCAATGCCGTAACGGCGCATCACCGTTTGTACCGGCTCGGCGAGCACTTCCCAATTATTATCAAGGTCGGCAGCAATGGCTTCTTCATTGACCTCCAGTTTGGAGATGCCTTTTAGCGTTGACTGGATGGCGATGCTGGTATGCCCCAGTCCAACCCCCAGGGTGCGAAGCACGGTGGAATCGGTCAGGTCACGCTGCCAACGGGAAATGGGTAGTTTTTGTGAGAGGTGGGTCATCATCGCATTTGCCATGCCCAGGTTGCCTTCGGCATTTTCAAAATCAATCGGGTTGACCTTGTGTGGCATGGTGGATGAGCCGACTTCGCCTGCAATGACTTTTTGCTTGAAATAGCCGATGGAAATATAGGCCCAGATGTCGCGGCAGTAGTCGATGATGATGGTGTTAAAGCGGCTAACGGCGTCAAAGAGTTCGGCCATATAATCATGCGGTTCAATCTGAATCGTGTAGGGGTTCCAGTTAAGGCCGAGTGATTCTACAAAGTTTTTGGCAAAGCCTTGCCAGTCAATTTCAGGGTAGGCGCTTAGATGGGCGTTGTAGTTGCCGACCGCGCCGTTAATTTTGCCGAGGATTTCAACCTGCGCGATTTGTTTGCGTTGGCGTTTGGCGCGGTAAGCAACATTCGCCATTTCCTTGCCAAGCGTGGATGGGCTGGCTGGCTGGCCGTGCGTTCGGCACAGTAGCGGAATTTCCGCATATTCTGTTGCCATGTTGCCTAGTGCTTTAATCAGCTGGTCAATCTCCGGCAATAAAACCTCATCACGCCCACCCTTTAGCATTAAGGCATAAGACAGGTTGTTAATATCTTCCGAGGTACAGGCAAAGTGGATAAACTCACTGACTGCATTGACTTCTGCATTGGTTTCTATTTTTTCCTTTAAATAGTATTCAATGGCTTTGACATCGTGGTTAGTGGTGCGCTCAATCTCTTTCACACGCGCTGCATCGGTTTCGCTAAAATTGTCCAGAATATTCTCAAGAAAACGGTTGGCTTCACTTGAAAATTCAGGGACTTCTTTAATGGCAGGATGGTTTGCCAGCGCTTGTAGCCAGCGGATTTCAACCAGCACGCGGTGTTTGATCAGTCCATATTCACTAAAGAAAGGGCGAAGTTTATCTGTTTTGCTGGCGTAGCGACCATCAACAGGGGATAGGGCGGTTAAAGCAGAAAGCGTCATGGGATTCCGTATGTAAGATTTGTTTCTATCAAGAATGGCGAAGTATAACGTGTTCAAATAAGGGTTTCTATGCACAGACAGGTGTATTTCACTTTGATTTGGATTAGAATAGCCGCGTTTTAAATTTAACCCTTAAACGAACAGGAACAAACATGAAATTAATTTTATTAGGCGCACCGGGCGCAGGCAAAGGAACCGTTGCCAAATTACTAACCCAGGTAGACGGATCAGTACAAATTTCAACCGGCGACATATTACGTGGTGCGGTAACAGCAGGCACAGACCTGGGTAAAGAAGCTAAGGCTTATATGGATGCGGGAGACCTGGTTCCTGATTCACTGATTATGGGGATCATGGAAGAGCGTTTGCAAGAGGATGATTGTAAAAACGGTTTCTTGCTGGATGGTTTTCCACGCACCATTCCACAGGCTGAAGAACTGGATGTCTTGCTGGACAAAATTGGTGAGAAACTGGATTTTGTGGTTAACCTGGACGTGCCACGTGATGTGATTTACGACCGCCTAACCACACGCCGTACCTGTGAGAACCCTGAGTGCCAGGCGATTTACAACGTAAAAAGCATGCCATCAAAAGTTGAAGGTATTTGTGATAAATGTGGTAGCAAAACTATCCAGCGTGCAGATGAAACGGTTGAAGCGATCAGCAAACGTCTTGATACCTATGACGAGATGACTGCACCACTGGCTGATTATTACGACAAGAAAGATCAATTATTTACGGTAGTGGCAACTTCAAGTGACGTGGTTGTAGAAGCGGTAAAGGAAAAATTGGCAAGTTGATCTAACAGATCATTGAAAATCAAAAATGCCCACGATCAAGTGGGCATTTTTTTGTAGACAG
>CAZPEE010000250.1:1874-3701 GCA_964585525.1 uncultured Cocleimonas sp. | reverse complement strand
ATTTTTAAGAGGTAATAACAATGAAAAAGTTTGTAGCTGCAACGGTTTTGTTGGCAACACTTGCGCCAGTAACACACAGTGCTTTTGCTAACGCAGAAACCAGTTCAACAGACAAGGTCGTCAATAAGGGGCAACAACAGGCACAAAAAACATGGCTGGGAGTCTCCCTGACATCGGTGCCCACCGTGCTTACAAAACAGCTCGGTAGCCTGATTCCAGAAAATCAGGGTGTAATGGTGCGCTCTGTTGTGCCGGGTTCACCTGCCGCTAAAGCGGGCTTACAAGCCTATGATATTTTATTAAGTTTCAATGATCAGCAACTGTATTCGCCACAGCAACTTGCAGGTCTGGTCGCTGCCAATAAAGCCAATTCCGAGGTTACCCTGGGTGTTATAAGAAATGCCAGCAAGCAGACGATAAAAGCTACGCTGGAAGGCCATGCGGTTGCCGACAAAGCTTACCAGCGTCATCCGGCTTTTGGCTCCAATGGACAGGCAATAATGCCACCAGCATTTCCTGATTTTTGGTCACAGCCTTTTGCAACGCCAAACTTCGGTGGCTCTTTTTTCTCCAGGCCGCTATTTCCCCAGGGTATGAACTCACCAAAATCATTGGGGCAGGCAAATGTTATGCAGCAATTTGAATCGGTGAATATCAGAAGCCTGGATGGTGATCGTTTTCATGCTGAAGTGGAATATCAGGAAAATGGTGGTGAAAAGAAAAAGTTCACGTTTGAAGGTAAATATGATGAGATACGTGAGCAAATCAAAAACAATAAGGAGTTACCCGAAAGCAAGAAAAACAGTTTGTTGAACGCCTTGAAAAATAACCCGGATCAACTACTGCCTAACGGTTTTATGGGTTTTCCACAGTTTCCGGCATTTCCCGCGATGCCATCCTTTAACCACAACTTGAACCAGGCACCACCCTGGTTTAATAACGGCTCTAAAATATAAACGCCATTTTGGCTGACTATATTCTATTTCTTAAACGAGGATATAGTCAGCCAGATGACAGTTTATACCATCAACTTCATCTAAAATGCGCCAAAGATTGAAATGCAAACAGAACGACCGCATGTTTAACATAATCACAGAATTAAGGTAGGTATAAAACGATGAGAACAGACAAATTAACCAGCAAATTTCAGCTGGCATTACAAGATGCACAATCATTGGCACTGGGTAAAGACCACCAGTTCATTGAACCCGCACATTTAATGGTTGCCTTGCTGGATCAGGAAGGTGGCAGCGCCAGAAGCTTATTGATGCAAGCGGGTGCTAATGTCAATCTAATACGTTCACAGCTTGGTGAAGCGATTGATCGTATGCCTTCGGTTTCAGGCGGTGATGCAGGCGATGTACATATTTCCAATGACTTGTCACGGTTGCTTAATGTCACCGATAAACTGGCACAGAAACGGAATGACCAGTACATTTCATCGGAGCTATTTATTCTTGCTGCACTGGATGACAAAGGTACTGTTGGCGATATTTTGCGCAATAACGGAGCCAGCAAGGACGCAATTGAAAAAGCCATAGATGCCATGCGTGGCGGCCAGTCTGTGGATGATCCCAATGCAGAAGATCAGCGTGAAGCCCTGAAGAAATACACCATTGATCTGACCGAACGTGCCGAGCAAGGCAAGATCGACCCGATTATAGGGCGCGATGAGGAAATCCGCCGCATGGTGCAAATCCTGCAACGCCGTACCAAAAACAATCCGGTAATTATCGGCGAGCCGGGTGTGGGTAAAACTGCACTGGTTGAAGGTCTGGCGCAACGTATTGTCAATGGTGAAGTACCTGATAGCGTAAAAGGCAAGCG
>CAZPEE010000250.1:0-1774 GCA_964585525.1 uncultured Cocleimonas sp. | reverse complement strand
ATCGAAAAAGATGCCGCGCTGGAACGTCGTTTCCAGAAAATTATCGTCGATGAACCGACCGTTGAAGATACTGTGGCGATTCTGCGTGGTTTAAAAGAACGTTACGAAGCACATCATGGTGTGGAAATTACCGATCCTGCGATTGTCGCAGCGGCAACCTTGTCGCACCGTTATATTACGGATCGCCAGTTACCCGACAAAGCAATCGACCTGATTGACGAGGCGGCATCACGTATCCGCCTGGAAATTGATTCCAAGCCGGAAGTGATGGATAAACTGGAACGTAAACTGATTCAATACAAGATCGAGCGTGAAGCGCTGAAAAAAGAAGATGATGAGGCATCTAAAAAACGTCTTGCTGAATTACAGGAAAAAATCGACGCACTGGAAAAAGAATATTCTGACCTGGAAGAAATCTGGAAGTCGGAAAAAGCCGCTGTGCAAGGTACTGCACACATCAAGGAAGAGCTTGACCAGGCACGTATTGAGCTGGAAACCGCTCATCGTGCGGGTGATTTGCAGCGCATGTCCGAGCTACAGTATGGGCGTATTCCCGAGCTGGAAAAACAGCTTGAAGAAGCCAGCAAAGCGGATGAATCAACAGAGAACTTCCAGCTACTGCGTAACAAGGTCGGAGAAGATGAGATTGCCGAAATTGTGTCGCGCTGGACGGGTATCCCCATGTCCAAAATGCTGGAAGGCGAGCGGGATAAACTCCTTCGCATGGAAGAAGAGCTTAGAAAGCAAGTTATTGGCCAGGATGAGGCCGTGGTTGCGGTTGCCAATGCGATACGACGATCCCGCGCAGGTTTGTCTGACCCCAACCGTCCTAATGGCTCGTTCCTGTTCCTTGGCCCAACGGGTGTCGGTAAAACCGAGCTAACCAAGTCATTGGCGGAATTCCTGTTTGATACGCCAGATGCGATGGTGCGGGTCGATATGTCAGAATTTATGGAGAAGCACTCAGTGGCTCGCCTGATTGGTGCGCCTCCTGGTTATGTGGGTTACGAGGAAGGTGGTTATTTAACTGAGCTGGTACGCCGTAAACCTTATTCTGTCATCCTGCTGGACGAGGTTGAAAAAGCGCATCCTGATGTATTTAATATTTTGCTTCAAGTACTGGATGATGGTCGTTTAACCGATGGCCAGGGCCGTACCGTTGATTTTAAAAACACAGTCATTGTTATGACTTCCAACCTGGGCTCTGATGTTATCCAGTCCATGGCGGGTGATCCTTATGAGGCTATGAAGGATGCGGTGATGGCAATAGTTGGAACACATTTCCGTCCTGAATTTATCAACCGCATTGATGATAGTGTTGTCTTCAGGCCACTGGGTAAAGAGGAAATCCGTAAGATTGCGGCTATCCAGCTCAAGCATCTGGAGAAACGTCTTGCCGAAAACGACATGACACTGGAAATCACCGAAGCTGCTCTTGATTTATTGGGCGAAGAAGGTTTTGATCCGGTCTACGGCGCACGTCCATTGAAGCGCGCCATCCAGAGTGAAATCGAAAACCCATTGGCGCAACAGTTGCTTGCAGGTGAATATGTCAGTGAAGATCACATTGTGATTGATGTAGACAATGGCAAATTTACGTTTAGTAAAGCATAATTAAACCAGCCCGGCACTACACATATTCTGAGGATGTGTGTAGTGCCTTTTTTATTGCTGATAAATAGCAACAGCACACCGCATACTGTAAGCTAGTCATAATTTATTCACGGTATTCAATATGCACCATATTCAGTTAAAACAGGCATGGCAAGGCGTT
>CAZPEE010000249.1:0-3716 GCA_964585525.1 uncultured Cocleimonas sp. | reverse complement strand
GGTTCGAACCTACGAATGCTGAGATCAAAACCCAGTGCCTTACCACTTGGCGACGGCCCAATAATGTAAAAAACTAAATTCTAACAACTATTTTCCTGCAATACGTCCAATACAGGTGATTGCTTGACACCTTTGGCAATAAAACCCTGCCAGTTATGACCAGCACCTCTAACAGACAAACTATCCAGCACACATTGTGCATCGCCTTGATGTTCAAACGATGCAAACAAACAACTTCCACTACCCGTTAAACGGGCTGTTGAACTGCCTGCCACACTGCCTGAGGCTTTGTTTAACCAGTCAAGTGCCGTGGCAACTTGTGGATATTGGCGCCTAACGACTGTTTCAAATACATTTGTCGTCTTGTCAAAACCATCTGCTTGCAGAAAGCGCGCTATTTTGATGGCTTCACAGTCGCGTGTCAATCCCTTATCCAAAAAAATTTCTGCCGTTGATACAGAAACACCAGGATGAATTACCACAAACCATTTTTCTGGCAAATCTATGGGCTTGAGTTGTTCGCCAATACCTTCTGCCCATGCAGAATGACCATGCACAAAAACCGGCACATCGGCACCTAGCTGCAAACCCAGTTCGGCAAGTTCATCAATGGATAAGCGGCAATCCCAAAGCTGGTTCAGGCCTAACAAAACAGTCGCTGCATCAGAGCTCCCACCACCTATTCCACCACCCATTGGCAAAACCTTGTTAATAGATATGTCAACACCTAGCTGTCTGGTTTGATCATATTCAGGACAAGATGAGTGGTGTGCTTGCAACAATTTTGCGGCTCGAACCATGAGGTCACTGGATTCTGCTATAGATTCCAAACCTTTTACCCGTTTTATTTGCCCATCATCACGTAAAGCCAGTGTAATCTGATCACCATAATCCAGTAACTGAAACACCGTTTGCAACAGATGGTAACCGTCTGCGCGTTGCCCGGTGATATGCAAAAACAGATTGAGCTTTGCCGGCGCAGGGAGTATGAGGGTAGTGTTTATGTCCCCTGCCATCTTTTTGCGACCAGTTTTACGGAAACATTGTCTTTGGCTCGTTTAAATAAAATCTTCCGGGGTAATGCCATCACACCATTGCCTTGATAGGCTGGATACTGGATCAACCAGCCTGCCTGCTGTATTAATGTTGGGCGACCCTGTTTATCCAGAACCAGTTTGTCAATGTTATAGCGTGGCGAACTTATACCCCGCACCCAATAAGGCATACCGGTGATGGGCATTTTTACGCCTGTCTGGGCAAGTAATAATTGTTCAGCATTTTTAGAACGATAGGTTTTGCCATCGTCCGCCAGTAAAATAGCACCTCGTGGTGTTTGATTAAGCTTTGCGACGATCGCACCAGTCAACGGGTTTTTAATCTGCATGGCGTATTGTTGTGCTGCGCGCTGCGCCCAGCTCAAACCAAATTGCCAGTATTCTTCACGATAGCCCAGGCCAATTTTACTCACCAGGTTCCAGTTCATTTTCCTGCTTAAGGTAGCCTTACGTTGCTCCCAGCCAGAATGGTTTTTTTTCACTACAGTTGGTGGTTTGGCAGTTGGCCTGGGTATCTGCGTACAACCTGCCATGATAAGTGACATTGCCAGAATACTGATAACGATGGTGTAATCAGTTATACGGTCAGTATCTGTTTTTGACATGATCTGAATCATGTTTTCCCCTTTTTGAAATAGTCAATCAATGGAATTGTACTCAAGCATGCAACGAATTAATAGGGATTAATTTATCGAAATATCCTTTAGCTTTTGATCATCTGGATATTGCCTGAGCATTTGATACAGGATATTTTCTGCTTCGTGTTTTTGTCCACGTTTCTGCAAAACCTCAATCAGATGACTCGCCACATCAGGTTGTTTCATTGCCTCAAAGGACTTCCGCAAATAATGTTCCGCAGAGGCTATATCGCCGCGACGATAATGCAACCAGCCCAGGCTATCATTGATGGCGGCATCATCTGGCGATATTTTCTGTGCCTTTTTGATCAGTTGCATTGCCTCGTCAAATCGCTCCGTATGTTCAACCAAAAGGTATCCCAGCGCATTTAAGGCAGCAGGGTCATGTTTATCCTGCTTTAACACCTGTTTCAGCTCACTTTCAGCCAGCTCAATCCGGCCTTGTTGTTCATAAGTCAGCGCACGCGCAAGGCGAAAAGCCGAATTGTTTGGGGCAAGCGCCAGTGCTCGTTGGTAATACTCCAGCGCCGAACCATAGCGTTTATTGGCAAATAGCAAATCACCTTCGATTTTATAAAAATCTGCTTTTTGTAATACCGTTAAGCTTTTCCCCTGGGGCTTTTGTTGTGCCAAATGACGCTGTTTGTGTAGCCATAAACGTGCTGCCGATATGCCCTGTTGTTTTTCTATCAGTAACGGGATTCGTTTCAGCGCATTTTTCACCAGGTTACCATCAACCACTTTTTCATAGGCTTGCAAAGCCTGCCGGTATTTGCCACGGGCTTCAAATATCTCCCCCATAAAAAGACTGGCATCGCTTCGGTAATCCTTAAAAGCCAGCAGTTTTTTCGCAGAAACTTCAGCCAAATCCCATTTTTTCTGATCAAGATATAATGCCACCAGTGACTTTAGCAAATCTTTATTGCCGGGATGCTTTTTGACAAGTTTTTGTAAAACCCGTGTTGCTTCAGCTTTTTCTCCGCTAAGAATCGAATAACGCACATACTCAAAGCGTAAGCCATCACCCGTGTTTTTTTTATCCAGCCAGGGCCTCAATATCGACACAGCCTGATCTGCCTGACCCAATGATTTAAATGCCTTGCCGCGCAAAAGTACCGCCTGCTCCGTATTAATTTTATCCAGTAAACGGAGAACCACTTTATAACGTTTACTTTTCATGGCCAGTCCAGCCAGTGTTATTTGTTGATGAACGCGAAGATCAAAGGATGGATTATTTTTATGCGTAACCAGTTTATCTGCGTTTTTATCTGTTTCAATATCACCATATTCATTTAAATAGACCCGATAAGCTTTATACGCCTGGCTATGATGCGTTTCCAATGACATTAATTTGCTAATAAAGTGTGCGGCCTCAACAGGGTCATTAGCCTCTCCTGCAACAAAGCGTTTAATCGCATAAAGCACCCTGGCTGAATCAGCATAATGATCAGTTCTTAGCAATAACAAGGCCTGGTACTGTTTAGCCTCCAATGAACCTGTTTCTAGTTTCGCCCAGCGTTTTGCAACCACAAGTGCCTGCTGGTTTTTGCCTGTTGTTGCAGCAAGGACCGTGGCTTTTTTTAGTAAAAACTTATCGCGACTAGCCTTTGACGCTAAAAGATATTCATCAGCAGCCAGGCTACTTTGACCTTGTTGTAGGTATATTTCTGCGACCAAAGCGTGGTAAAAGGACGTTTCACCCGGATTTACCCGTTTCCTCAAATTAATCGGCCCGGAAACACTTTTTACAGCACTATTTATGGCGCCAGTTACAGCACCAGTTACAGCGCCAGACTCACCGGATATGAGTACTTCAGGCGCTTTCACAGACAAGCGTGCGGGATTTTCTTTCGCATCATTGAAAACCGCTTGATATTCAGATTGACAGGCAGACACAAACAACAGTATTAACATGCCTGGTAAAAAATGTGGTGTTGGCGTCAGCACATGAACAAAATGCTTCCGCAAAGCCCGAAATAGCAACATATCGTTAATCCATTAATTAAAACCTGAATCCATGACT
>CAZPEE010000248.1:0-3731 GCA_964585525.1 uncultured Cocleimonas sp. | reverse complement strand
AAAGATATATTTAACGACCTGAAACTTGATATTAACCGTATCAAACAGGAGATGCGTGATGACCGCATGTTTGTCAATTGTGCCTATGCGCTGGCAGGACCACCACCATCCAGTTCATTTGCCATAGAACAAAACTACCGTATTTTCACCATTGCCTTAAATGTTGACAGGCAAAAAGATGCCGCAAGCAATGGTTACACATACTCCGAAAACTACATAAAACAGCATTTTGATCCAAAAATCTACAAACGATGGGAGCAGCATGGCCAGTATTCAGGCTTTTCAGACCACGCACATATTTACCTGGGCTACGGCAACTACATGCACGAAACCATTGCCCAGCTACACGTACCCTATATCTACGGACACATGACCTTGCTCAACCTGCTATACCGTGGACAGTTACAATATTTTGAACACACATTGTCAGACTGCAATCTCTCAACAAATGAAATCAACGTGCTGCATAAAAACATCGAAAACTTCACCAACCGCTACTGGTTCCACACGGTCACAGAACAACAGCAAGGCAAGGAAATATTTGAACTACAAAGCAAAGAACTGGAACTTGACTCGCTCTACCAGACGCTGGACACAGAGATCAAGGCAAGCGAACAAAACCAGCGCAATCATTTTCAGGATTTCATCAGTAAAGTTTCCCTGTTAATCGCGTTTTTAAGCCTAATCTATACCTTACTCCCGATGCAGGAAATCATCAGTCAAAGTTTTTTACCCATCAGCCATTGCCTGGAACACGTTGGCTCCACTCATACAATAAAAGAGTGCATTACCTTACACAATAGCCAGCAACTGGACACTCAGCCCAAATCAGAACACAAACCTTTAAGCCTCCTGCTCATGCAATTAGTGCTTTTTCCCCTGGCACTGTATTTAGTGAGTAAAATACGTAACTCAATATCGAAAGACACAGACACAACGAACCCAATTGGCTGCCACACCGTCATTTTTATATTATTCCAGGCTGGCACAGGGTTTATTCTTTATATGACATCTTCTGCATGGCTGGTGTTGACCAGCAGTGTAATTTCCTCGTTTTATATTTATTTTGCCCTTAAAGACATTTTGTTTAACGATAAACACAACAAGGATGCGCTGTTATGATTTCCTTCAGACAAAAACATCAAGATTAGCTGATCCGCATAGAAGCCGTTAATTTTGACCACACCATAGAAGACACCAACCAGCTCAGTGTGCGCCGTGGTGGCAGCATGGCACTGCATCAGGCACTGGCATCGCTAACAGATACATTACAACTGGAAGCAATCCGTTGTGGTGGTGGCATTGGCATTTTTAAACTCAACACCGATAATATTGACCAGATAGTACAAAAAATCCATGACCATTTAAGCAATACTAACACCATCAAATTCCTTGCCTCGCTTCCCTTTACGATCCAACACACCATGCTGGAAACCACGGCAGGCGAAGCAACAAAGGCTCAACAAGAGGCGCAACAAAAAGCACTTAAACAACTCGAAGCACAAAGCCATTTGCAACAGTTGCAAATGCCATCCTTCCACTTTGCCAACTGTTTCAACAAACGGGATGACAACAGCAACACCCCCTGTGAACTGGATGGCAAACTACCGCAATCAGCCGCCATCACATACACCGCAAAAACAAAGCAGGTTTCTGATTTTTCCGCCCAGCGCTTTGATTACGGAAGGGAACAAAAACACAAATTTATCAATAAGCTACTAAAAGACGACCTAAATTACAAATACGTCAACGAGTTTGCATCACTCAGTAGCCAGGTGCCTGTGCCTGACAAAGATAAGTACAAACGCCTCAACAAGCTCAAAAACAAACTCGCTATTTTGTACTTTGATGGCAACCATTTTGGCGTACATCAAAAAAACAAAAACCTGCAAGGCATCCAATCATTTGAAAAAACACTGCAAACTGCCAGAAAAGCATTCATACAAAAACTGGTTGAACTACTCAACCACACTGATTATAACCATGATAACCATGATAAACATGATAAAGATGAAATACGCCTGGAACTATTACTCTGGGGTGGCGATGAAATCATGCTTGCCGTGCCTGCCTGGGCAGGTTTTAGCGCCCTGCACCTGTTTTACCAAACCATGCAGGAAAAACTGCCAGACAACCTTAGCCATGCAGGTGGCCTGGTATTTTGTTCACACAAAACACCCATTAAACGCATCATCAAACTGGCAAGGGAATTAGCCGAAGAAGCCAAAAATATCAGCCGTCAACACGACCTTTATTACCCACTATTACTGGAATCCGAAGACTATCCCACGCAGTCCATCATCAAACACTGGCAACAGCACTACGGCAGGCTCGGCAAGGCACTTTTGCCACTAAAACCCTTTGCCGGTGGGCAACCGGGTTATCATGCCTTCAACGACCCAAAAACCTCACGCTCCGCCCTCTATAAAACCATACATGACCTTTACTACCAGTGTCAGCCCGATACCTGCCAGCCGGAAGCAATCCAGGCACAAACCAAAACCATCATCGAAAAAAGTGGCAACGGGCAACTCGATGCCAACACACTGGCACGTTACTTCCCCCTGTTTGCAATACACAGCCTAACGCTTCGTAACCATCCAGACAAACAAAGGCTTCAAAGCCTGATAACAAACTCACCTGATTTACTCAAAATACAACCCTGGGTATACCTGGTTGAATACGGTGATTACCTGATAAACCTGCCGCAACTCGCACAAAACAACAAAGAGGCAAGCGCATGAACACACTCAAAGTCACACTGAACATCCAGCCACCCTTCCTCAGCAACCAACAGGGCGCGCTCCCCTTTGGCACAGATGCCAAGAGCCTACACTACAACGGTAAACCCGTTATACTGGGTACATTGGTCAAGGGAAACCTGCGAGAAATCATGATACAAACCGCACACCCGGAAACACAATCCTGGCTGGGCAAAGACCCGCAAGGTAAGATTGAAAATAACACGGATGAATTTTCACTACTGCTATTTTCCTATTTCTGGGAGCTGCAAAACCCCGATGACAGCCAAAAAATCATCCGTAAACGCATAAAAATAGACAAGCACAGCGAAACCGTTGGCGATGGCATGTTACGTTTTGCCGAAGTCATCGAAACCCACAACGACCAGGCACTCAGGTTCACTGGCAACATTTACCTCAACCCACGGAAACAAACACATGAAGAGCCATTAGCCACACTAAAAAATCACCTGGAAAGGCTCTTTAGTGCGATACCCGCGCTGGGAAGCAACCGGGGTATTGGCTATGGCAAATTGCTGGATGTCAACATCGAGGAACAAACACACAACCATACAACTTACCTTGCCACCACCGACAAACAAACCATCCTGCAGGACAAGGCACTCGATATCCTTATCCGTCCGCACTGGCCAATCTGCTTTCCGCAGCCCACCACAGGCAATGACCTGGTCAGCAAAGACCACATTCCAGGTGCTGCCATCAAGGCAATCCTGGCAAACAACATGGTAGAACACAAAAATACACTATCAGAAGCCTTCGACCAAATGCGCATTACCCACGCCCTCTATACCCATGATAGCAAAAACCAAAAACCCGCTGTTTTGCCACTCTCACTGGCAAAAGCAAACAATACTTACCATAATCTGTGCCTGCAAAAAGGGATAACACTGATAAACGACACAGTGCCCCGGTTCCAGCCAGACTGGAAAGCCAGCGACTACCGCCAATGCCCGGACACACCACCCTGCC
>CAZPEE010000247.1:0-3731 GCA_964585525.1 uncultured Cocleimonas sp. | reverse complement strand
TTCGCTGGATCAGGCTCCTTGTGCACCAGACACCTTAAAAATGCTGGCTCAATTGTGTGTTTTATCGCGCATGAAAGAGCCTGAAAATTCCAATATATATTCAAAAATGTGTGTCTATGACGGTGAAAACCTTAAAGACATTGACCCCAAGGCGAAAACCTATCAGGAGTACAGAGACGTTGCAGGCGTTGATGAGGGCATGGATGGTTTATCCACCCGCTTTGCTTTCAAAATTTTATCCAAGGTGTTTAATTTTGACCCGCAGGAAATTGCTGCGAACCCGGTACATTTGATGTACATACTTGAAAAACAGATTGAACGTGAGCAATTCCCACAAGAACTGCATGACCGTTATCTGGGTTATATCAAGGAATATTTAAGCCCACGCTATGTTGATTTTATTGGCAAGGAAATCCAGACAGCTTACCTGGAATCCTATTCAGAATACGGCCAGAACCTGTTTGACCGTTATGTCACCTATGCAGATTTCTGGATACAGGATCAGGAATACCGTGATCCTGAAACCGGGCAAATGCTTAATCGTGCCGCACTCAATGATGACCTTGAAAAAATCGAAAAGCCAGCAGGTATTAGCAATCCAAAAGACTTCAGGAACGAAGTGGTTAATTTTGTATTGCGCGCAAAAGCCAACAATGATGGTAAAAACCCTTCCTGGTCGAGTTATGAGAAGTTACGCCATGTGATCGAAAAGAAAATGTTCTCCAGCACCGAAGAACTATTGCCGGTGATTTCATTTAGCACTAAATCATCCAGTGAAGAACAGAAAAAACACGATAATTTTGTTTCCCGGATGGTGGAGCGTGGCTATACCGACAAGCAGGTCAGGTTACTCGCAGAATGGTATTTAAGGGTGCGTAAATCACAGTAATTAATCATAACAACCGTAGATAATAAAGGAGCAGACTAGATGTCATCTTACATCGTAGACCGCAGACTCAATAGTAAAAACAAAAGTACGGTTAATCGCCAGCGCTTTTTGAAACGCTATCGCAAACAAATCAAGAAAGCGGTTTCCGATGCAGTCAACAAACGCAAACTGGAAGATATGGAACGAGGGGATAGTATCAGTATTCCCAAAAAGGATTTGTCGGAACCGGTCTTTAGCCATGGCCCCGGTGGCAAACGCAGCATCGTTCATCCGGGGAATAAGGAATATAACGTTGGTGACAAGTTCAAGCGTCCCGAAGGTGGCCAGGGTGGTGCTGGCGAAGGAAATGCTTCAGACTCCGGTGAAGGCGAAGATGATTTTGTGTTCCAGATTTCACAAGCAGAATTTCTGGAATTTATGTTTGAAGATTTGGCGCTGCCAAACATGATCAAAATGCAGCTTAGCAGCGATGATTCGTATAATTACAAGCGTGCGGGGATCAGCGAAGTAGGCAGCCCTAACCAGATTAATATTGTGCGTTCCTTGCGTAGCGCACACGCCAGGCGCATCGCGCTGGGTGGGAAAAAACGCAAATTACGCCGACTGTTGCGAGAGGAGCTTGGCGAATTTTTAGAAACTACCGATAAGCCTTATAACGAGAAACAGAAAAAACACAAACTGGCGCTAGAAGAAGAAATTGCCAACCTCACCAGCAAACTGAATGCACTGCCCTACATTGACGAGTTTGACCTTAAATTTAATTTGCGCGTCAGAAATCCGCAACCTTCGCCCAAGGCAGTGATGTTCTGTGTGATGGATGTCTCCGGTTCAATGACGCAGGAAATCAAGGATACCGCGAAACGCTTCTTTTATTTGCTCTACCTGTTTTTACAGCGCAGTTATAAAAAAATTGAAGTGGTCTTTATTCGCCATCATACACAGGCGATGGAAGTCAGCGAAGAAGACTTTTTTTACTCCCGCGAAACCGGTGGAACAGTGGTTTCCAGCGCACTGGAACTAATGAGCGACATCATCAAGGATCGTTACCCGCCGGAGCAATGGAATATCTACGGCGCGCAAGCCTCAGATGGTGATAACTGGCAAAATGATACGGCACGCTGTAGTGACGTGATGGTGAATTCCATTTTACCGATGGTGCAATACTTTACCTATATTGAAATTGGACAACAGGAGCCACAGGAACTTTGGCGGCTTTACGCAGAACTGAAAGCACAATTTAGCGACCGTTTTGCACTCAGCAAAGTGCGCAATAATAGTGAAATATTCCCGGTATTCCGTGAATTGTTTAAAAAACAGGGGGCGCAGGCAGCCGCATGAATAAACGAAAGATACATAAAATGCCTGCTTCGGGTGTTGCTGACAAGCTAAAGAAACCCGGAAAACAGCCCGCTGTAACGACTCCCAAGCCGGTTAAGCGTAATTATATTTCAACCAGCTCTGAGTGGAGTTTTGAATTGCTGGAAAAATACGACCGCGAAATTTCGCGTATCGCCAGGGAAAAATTCAAGCTGGATACCTACCCAAACCAGATCGAGGTGATTCGCTCCGACCAGATGATGGATGCTTACGCCTCTGTCGGTATGCCAATTAATTACAACCACTGGTCATACGGCAAACATTTTCTAAGCACAGAGCAGGATTATCAACGTGGCCGCATGGGCCTGGCTTACGAAATCGTGATTAATTCCAGCCCTTGCATCGCCTACCTGATGGAAGAAAATACATTAACCATGCAGGCACTGGTTATTGCACATGCCTGCTATGGTCACAACTCTTTCTTCAAGGGAAATTATTTATTCCGTACCTGGACTGATGCAGAAGCAATTATTGATTATTTTCTGTTCGCCAAAGGCTATATCGCCAAATGTGAAGAACGACATGGTGTTGAAGCGGTTGAGCGGGTACTCGATTCCTGCCATGCGCTGATGAACTACGGAGTAGATCGTTACAAACGTCCTGCGCCCATTTCAGCAGAAGAAGAAAAGCAGCGCCAGAAAGACCGTGAAAAATACATCCAGCAGCATATTAATGATTTGTGGCGTACCGTGCCGAGTAACGAAAAAGAACAGGTAAAACAAACGAAACGATTCCCGGAAGAACCACAGGAAAACCTGCTCTATTTTATCGAGAAAAACGCACCCATGCTGGAAAACTGGCAGCGTGAAATCGTGCGTATTGTGCGTAAAATTTCCCAGTATTTTTACCCGCAACGACAGACCCAGGTAATGAACGAAGGCTGGGCGACATTTTGGCACTATACCATTTTGCATGAACTGTATGATGAGGGCCTGGTCTCTGAAGGTTTTATCATGGAATTTTTAGCATCACATACCAGCGTGGTTGCCCAACCGGCTTTTGATAGTCCCTATTATTCAGGCATAAATCCTTATGCGCTGGGTTTCGCCATGATGCAGGATATTCGCCGTATTTGTGAAAATCCGACGGAGGAAGACCATGAGTGGTTCCCTTCATTTGCAGGCAGCGATTGGTTGGAAACGATGCATGATGCAATGCGTAATTATCGTGATGAAAGTTTTATCCAGCAATTTTTATCGCCTAAGGTGATACGTGATTTTCATTTATTTTACCTGGATGATGACGATACCCAGGAAACCATCAATGTCGAAGCGATTCATAATGAACAGGGTTATCATAAAATTCGTGATCAACTGGCACAACAATATAACCTAAGCCACCGGGAACCGGATATTCAGGTTTATGACGTGGATGTACAGGGTGACAGGGCCTTGACCCTGCATCATTTCATGGATAACCGCAGGCCGTTGGGCAAAGATACGATTGAAGTGGTAAAACATATCCG
>CAZPEE010000246.1:0-3751 GCA_964585525.1 uncultured Cocleimonas sp. | reverse complement strand
CCGGAACACACCGAAAAAGGCACGCTATGGAAATTACTGGAACCTGAAAAACGCATTGGCATAAAAATCACTGAATCGTATGCCATGTGGCCTGCCGCTGCGGTTTCCGGCTGGTATTTTTCACATCCCGACTCGCGCTACTTCGGCACGGGGAAAATACAGAAAGACCAGGTTGAAGATTATGCCAAACGCAAAGGCTGGACGCTGGAAGAAGCCGAAAAGTGGTTAGGGCCAGTGCTGGGTTATTAATCTGATAATCTGAGCGAGATGCAATCATCTATCAACCATAAGTCTTTTGAGATCGCACGGGAAAGTGCGCAAATTAGCTTTGATGATTTTTGCAAGCGTTACTACGACTGCGAACAGCCCGTGATTATCGAAAAGGTGGGCGCAGGCTGGCCTGCCAGAAAGCGCTGGAACGAAGCCTATATACGTGAAAAACTTGCCAGGGAAAGTAGCGCAAAAGCCGCATCCCTGTGGTACTGGATGGAACGCGAAACACTCAACGAGGATTACCACTCCCCCGCCATCATCAATCAACTACTTGATTCGGACAAAGTATTCCCGCGCACCGAGATCATGCGTATCTGGCTTCACCACAAAGGCAATGTGTCTAGCTGGCATTATGATGCCAATATGGTAAATGTCTTTAACGTGCAGGTAACCGGGCGCAAGGAATGGTTGCTGGTATCACCCGAAACGCCGCTGGCTTGCTACCCTTTTGTCAACTTTGCGGTGATGGATGGAAATGACCAGAAAAACCTGCGCAATAAAATCCACACACGTTTTTATCTGAATGAAGGCGATATGCTATATATCCCGCCACTCTGGTTTCACAAAGTGATTTCCTGTGAAGAAGAGAACATCAGCCTGAACTGGATATTTACCAAAAAAGAAACCAGCGTAACCTCCAGAACCTTAAAACGGGAACTGGAACGCTATTATTTACAGGAATACCTCTCCAGTCATCGCTTCAAGTGGGTACAAAATGCATTTGAAACGGTCAATGCCAATATCCCAGGCTATTTGCGCTGGAAATGGCGTTATCCCGAAATGATCAAAACGCCTGTCAAACGCAGGCGTTTGCCACTGATCAGGCGAACCTTCAATGAGCTGGCTGTTCTGGGAAAGGTGCTGCGCCATGCCAATAAAATATCACCCTATATAGACAGCTTGAAACCGATCAGGAAACTTGAAAAGCCTTAAGCAGGTTTTCGTTATAAAGCAGCCAAAGCTGCATCGTAGTCAGGCTCCTGTCCAATTTCAGGAACCAGTTCACTGTAAAGTACCTTGTTGTCTTGATCCAGAACGACAACAGCACGCGCATTGAATCCCCTCAAAGGGCCATCAACGATGAGTACCCCATAATCCTCGGCAAAAGAGGGTGAACGGACTGTAGAAAGTGTTTTTACCGCATCAATATTTTCAGCTTCACAAAAACGTCCCTGTGCAAATGGCAAGTCAGCAGAAATTGTTAAAAAGACGGTATCGCCGTGTTTTGCGGCTGCTTCATTGAATTTTTTGGTTGAGATTGCACATACGCCAGTATCAAGGCTGGGTACGATATTAAGCAGTTTTTTCTTGCCCGCAAAATCTGCCAGGCTGACATCCTCAAGATCACCTGTGGTCAAGGTAAAATCGGGTGCTGTGCTACCTGCTCCAGGCAAGTCACCGTTGGTATTAATCGCATCACCATGTAGTGTAATTGCGGCCATTGTTATCTCCTTAAAGTATTAATATTGGTTTTCTTGTTCATTCGTCATCGTAGTCTGCAACGCTAACTCACGCAAATTACTTGGCGTCCGGCAAGGTAATATTAAGTTCCAGCACATCAAAATCATCGCCCTTTTCCACTTTCATATTGACGCTGTTGTCATCAACTTGCACGTATTTGCGAATGACAGCCAGAATCTCATCACGTAGCTTGGGCAAATAATCTGGCGAGCGCTTTGTGTGATCAGCATGCTCATGCGCAATTAAAATCTGCAGGCGTTCTTTAGCCAGAGATGCGGTATCTTTTTTCTTGTCCTGTTTGAAAAAACTAAATAATCCCATGATTCACTCCTTATGCTTTAAAGACATTAACCAAACAGTTTTTTGAAAAAGCCTTTCTTTGGTTGTGCGTCAATAAAACGCAGCGGGACATCCTCACCCAGAAAACGTGCTACAACATCCATATAAGCCTGGCCAGCATGGGAATCTTTATCCAGGACCACAGAATTACCACTGTTGGATGCCTGTAACACAGAATCCGATTCCGGGATTACACCAATCAGTGGAACAGATAATATTTCGACAATATCATCCATGCCCAGCATATCGCCACCTTCCACGCGGTCGGGTGAATAACGGGTAATCAGTAAGTGTTCTTTAACCGAGCCACCTTCTTCGGCAGTTTTAGAACGACTCTGTAATATTCCCAGAATACGGTCTGAGTCACGCACTGACGATACTTCAGGGTTGGTAACAATGATCGCTTCATCGGCAAAGTAAAGCGCCATAAACGCACCTTTTTCGATACCAGCGGGTGAGTCGCAAACGATGTAATCGAAACCATCAGCTTTCAGTTCATTGACGACGCTTTCAACACCTTCTGTTGTCAGTGCATCTTTATCACGCGTTTGTGAAGCCGGCAAAATATATAGGTTGTCGACACGCTTGTCCTTGATTAAAGCCTGTTTCAAAGTGGCTTCACCATTGATGACGTTAACAAAATCATAGACCACACGGCGCTCGACTCCCATGATCAAATCCAGGTTACGCAAGCCCACATCAAAATCAATCACGGCGGTTTTATGTCCCTTCGCCGCAAGGCCCGATGCAAAAGCGGCACTGGTGGTTGTTTTCCCTACGCCACCTTTACCTGATGTTACAACAATTACTTTACTCAATGTTTTTCTCCAAACACTCTATTAATTTAACGGCTCAATAATGAGTTTTTCACCTTCCAGCCTGATCATTGCAGGCTTCCCTTTTAATTCAGTGTCACTCTCATCCAGTAACTGGTAACGCCCTGCAATGGCAATTAACTCAGCCTGCAATGAGTGACAAAAAATCCGTGCATCTATATTGCCTCGCGCACCCGCCAAAACACGTCCGCGTAATGCGCCATAAACATGGATGGAACCATCTGCAACCAGTTCGGAGCCCGAACTGGTTGGCGCTAAAACAGTCATATCACCATTGGCAGCGTAAACCTGCTGACCCGAACGTACTGGCCGCTCGATGGTTAAGGACTGGATAGACATGTTCGCTTGAGCTTGTGCAGCAGCGCTGTTGTCCGCATCAGGCGTATTGTTCGTTTCACCCTGCTGGTCGCCTGTTTCACCCCGAGTCGTAGAATTGCTTGGCGCATGGCCTGCCCGCATCAGTGCAAAACCGGCATCTTTTATTGCACCCAGAAGGTTGGTTGGCGCAGTTTCAGAAATCCCCCGTACACCCACCGGGATAAAACCCAGATCAAGGATAAGTTCTTTTAAGCGCTTAAAATCCAACTCATCGCATTGTTCAGCAACTTCGCTACAATCAACCACAACAGGACTCTGGCTAAAGAACTGTGGTGCTTCATCACGTTTCTCTTGTAACGCCTTTTGTAATGTTTCCATGTCAATATCCTGCAAATGCAGTATATTGAGCATCGACATCTCGCCTTTTAATTCCATCTAGTCAATCCCTGACAACTGGTTTTTTTAAGCTGGTTATCATATACGAGAACAACACGATTATCATCGAAATATTCATTTTTATAAGC
>CAZPEE010000245.1:0-3800 GCA_964585525.1 uncultured Cocleimonas sp. | reverse complement strand
GGTACAGCCTGTTTTTCTGCCATCAATTCATCGCCAAGCGTTAACAGGTTTTCAAATGCTAATATATCGTCTTTACCCACGGCCATGAATTGATCAATACCCAGGGATTGTAAAATCCCTTCTGCTCGTTCGCCTTGTTGGTGCATTTCGACCAGGCATAGCTGTAGTTTGTCGATAATGCTCTCAAGTTCTGGGGAAACCAGCAGGCTGTGGTGAATCGTACCGTCGTAGGTTTCTGTGATTTTTTGTAAGCCACTTTTGCTTAAAGAATTTAAACCTTCATAAAAGTCTTTATAAACGAAAGCGTATTTTTCTTCGTTACGAAAAATAGCTTTAATCACAGCCATCCAGCTTGCGGCTGGTTTGAGTGATGCGGGTTTAATATCCTGGTCAAACAGGTGTTTTACACCAACCCTGGTGACTAGCATGGAATTAACCGAAATCACATCGTTATCGGCAAGATCGCTTATTTGTGGGTTTTCAAGGGAAGAATTTGCGATAAAGACAATTTCATCAAACAGGTTGGAGGAGCGCGCAACGGGTGTGTAGCCATGTTCCTTGATGAGTCGTAATGAATCCTGCGGGTTGGCATAAATTAGGCCACCCGTAGTGAGTTGTTCGTGAAAATCAGGAAAATCCATGCTTTTTTCAAACTGTATACTATTGGTAAGGCTTTGCGTTAAATATTGTGCAAAGTGATACCATTTGTCCGGGTTGCTCGCGGTATCGTGCGGGCAAACCATAAATTTAATATTATCCATACCAAGCTCCTGGCAGTTAGCTTATTTTATCAGTTCGGGAATTAAAGAATCTTTGAAATTCCATCAGCGGCACGTTTTACATCAAGAAAGATTAATCCCAGTTTGGCTTCTTTTTTCGCCATAACCGTTACCACGGCTTCTTCTCCTGCATGTGTCATCAGTATGTAACCACTATCGCCTTTGATCAGCACCTGTTCCAGTGTACCACGGGCGAGTTCTTCGGCGGTACGGTCACCCAAAGACAGGATGGCAGCACTCATGGCACCTACGCGGTCTTCATCCATTCCCGCAGGTAGTAATGAATCCATCATCAGTCCATCGGTTGAAAGAACGGCTGACGCTTCGATGTCAGCACTTGATCCGTTTAGGTCACTCAAAATTGAGTTAAGCATTTCAGCTCGCATGATATTCCCCTTTTTTATAATTATAGTTATTTTGACTTAAGTCATGATTTTAATTGAAAATATACCAAGTCATGCCTGAATGTATCATGAATTTTCAAATAAAAGAGCCAGTAATTATTTAATAACTGGCTCTTTTTACTTAGTTTTACGGATTTTTCTAGTCAAGCCTAGTCAACCAGTGTGTCCATCAGGTCGATCATGAATTCAGTGTCTTCATGTTCCTGCATGTCCCAGTTGCTAAAGCCAAGTGCTTTTAGAACACCGGGGCCTTTCTCGTCGTTTTGCATGTGTTGCAGAACATCTCTTAAATCCTGATGTTTATCAGCTAGTTTTGGCCCGGCAAGCAGCACATGGCGGATCACAAAAATCTGGCTACGAATCAACAGCTGCATTTGGTCCTTGATCAAGCCTGAAAGGTTATCAAAGGCTTCATCCAGGAAAAAACCCACATCTGCATTACCCTGAAGCAATTGCTTGGCAACCAGTGGATAGCTATCTACGATTGTTGATGTGGTATTTTCTTTGTTTAGGTCAGCAGGTTCCAGCATGATCATACCCATCATGTTGACATCGGGATCATCAGTGTGGGCGATACGTGTACCTTCTTTTAGGTCTTCGATCTGTTTGATATTGCTATCGGCGCGAGTGGCAATAATCGCTTCATCAGCCGAATTTTCCGGTGCGGCAATCGCGCTAAAGCCTTTATCACGAACCAGCATGGAGGCATCGTATGGATTGGCAAAAATCAGGTCGATTTGATCATTCTCAATCGCATTTCGTTGCTCATCAAAATTGTTGTAAAGTTCAAGGTGAATCGGTAATTCCAGTTGACGCTGCAGGTAGGTATTGAAAATATACCAGCCAGCAATATGGTCTGGAGAAAAATCCGGGCTAACGCTCATTACTACGGTGCTCATGATTGTTCCTCCGCTAACATGTTTGCATAAAGTTCAATACAGGCATTAACCTGGGTGCGTGATGGTTTACGGCGTACCGAGGTGTAGCCAACCGTTTCGCCATTGCGGATATTTGGAATCGCGGTGGCATAAACCCAATAATAGGTGCCGTCTTTGCGCAGGTTTTTAACGTAACCGTGCCATTTTTCGCCGCGCTCCAGTGTATCCCAAAGGTCTTTAAATGCCGCTGCCGGCATGTCCGGGTGGCGTAAAATACTGTGTTGGACGCCAATCAATTCTTCTTCTGAATAGCCTGACATGTCTATGAATGACTGGTTACAGTGCGTTATAACGCCTGTTTTATCGGTTCGTGAAACAATCAGTTTCCCATCAGGATAAGGCACTTCCTTATCCACAATGGGCATCTCTTTTGATGTGCCGTCGTAATAGCTGATGGTAACGGTTCGACTAGCTGCGCTAGTGTCTTTTTCCAGGACAGTAGTGCTCATAATGATTACTCCCCATTATTGTTGTGTTGTGATGTTGAATTGGGATTAAAGAATCTTGGAGATTCCATCAGCGGCACGTTTCACATCAAGAAAGATTAATCCCAGTTTGGCTTCTTTTTTTGCCATAACCGTTACCACGGCTTCTTCGCCAGCATGTGTCATCAGTATGTAGCCACTATCGCCTTTGATCAGCACTTGTTCCAAAGTTCCGCGAGCAAGTTCTTCGGCGGTACGGTCACCCAAAGACAGGATGGCAGCACTCATGGCACCTACGCGGTCTTCATCCATTCCCGCAGGTAGTAATGAATCCATCATCAGTCCATCGGTTGAAAGAACGGCTGACGCTTCGATGTCAGCACTTGATCCGTTTAGGTCACTCAAAATTGAGTTAAGCATTTCAGCACGCATAATAATTCCTCTAATTTTTATTGATTGCGATTTTTGTTAATTGTTACTCAGTGATATTGCCTATAGTTTATTGGCCGTATCGTTTTACCAACGCCCATATCAGGCGTTTAAATTCTGGTTTGTTGAATTGTGGCATACCGTGGATAATCAGCGTTAACTGTGTATCGCCAAGGTATAATGGCCAAAAACCAACTTCATTGTTTCCCGCTGCATCAATCAGCCCCCAGGCATGTTGTTTAAAACGCAGGTTGCCTTGTAATAAGCCTTTATGACGTTGGTACACTTCCGATAGGTTGGCACCGATTGCAGCAAGCTCTTCAGCCGCTTCATGCGGGAAGCCTGAAACGCCAATGTAAAGTCCGCTGCTTTCTGCGAGGAGTACTTTTTTGGAATCAGTCAAGGCTCCCAGTGTCTCTGGCAGCATTTTCTCAAGATTGGTATCCGGTATGGTTTCAATTTCTTTTTGCCCGGAAAGAAGCCCGATTGTTTGCATTTTATGGATCAGGTCTAAAGCATCATCCTCATTCATTGAGCAGATGTCGGAAATTGTCTCTTTGTTTAATTGTGGTGTTTCATCCTGCTGCAAGAGTTTAATGAGAATTTCTTTGCTTGTATCCTTGCTGGTGTCTTTGACCGCAGCATAGGCACCATGAGGCGTTACGCTGAGGTATAAACTGTTGTTTAATGTAAAAGTAGTCATTAGGCTGCTACTCCTGGATCGAGTGAATAAAGTAATGCCTGGATAAGATAGGAAACGTCCATGCGCTCCCTGGCATCAACCGAAAAGATGGGTGCGCTCAGGCCAAGATAATCTGCCCATTG
>CAZPEE010000244.1:0-3803 GCA_964585525.1 uncultured Cocleimonas sp. | reverse complement strand
TCCTGGTAATGTTTGGCGCGATGCAGTTCTGGCTCCTTTGCCTCAAGGTATTCTTGAGCGGACATGACCAGTGCTGTCGCCTCCGGCATGGGAGAAAAGCTGCCTGCATCCAGATAGGGCATTAACAAGGGTTTGAAATCATAACTGGCAGGCAGGGTCGAGGCACTGCGCGTCAATTGTACCCCACGGAAACGGCAGGTTTTAAGTTCGGCCAAAACCTGTCCCTGACCATCCATTAAATAAAAATCGGCCAGAACTGACTGCGGGCTTTGTTTTATAATATCCAGCTTTAAATAAGCCAGGTTTTGCATGGAATGGTAATAATACAACTTACCCATTTGCACCGGAATCAAGGCAGCCTGTTTACCCTGCTCTATTTGCGCCGAAAATACATCAACCAGCACCTGGAAGCCAGCATCCAGCATTACCGGGTGCAAGTGGTAATGATCGTAATCAGCTTCAATCGCAGCGACTTTTTTAAGCTTTGCCAAAGCACTCTGGGCAGACACCCATACTTCTTCAACCCCCTGGAAACTTGGGCCATAACTTAAGCCAACGGATTCAGTGAGGTGGTAATGCCCCGCATTGCTAATGGTTTTTTCTGCCCTTTTGGCAAACTCTGTAAGCGCAATATTTTCTGGCACACTGCGATTACTGTTACCCAGCAAACGCCCTACGACATTCTCGGTCCAGGGGTTATCGGTTAAGCGGTCACGACTTGTAATGATAAAGCTGCCATCTTTTGGCACCAGTTTAAAACGTATGGTTTTACTGTGATCAAGCACAATCGGCGCACGGATCTCAATATTTTCGATTTCCCATTGTGGCTCGGCACCATCCTTATCTTCTTCAGACAAGGCATTAAACCAGGCTGCAGAAGCTGCCAGCGCCATTTCGATATAGGCTGCTGCCGGCATAACGGCACCACCATCAACCACATGGTCAGCCAGATAAGGTAACACCAACGGATCAAGCTGGTTTTCCCATAAAGCTTCAAGTTCTTTTAAGCGGTAACCCAAGAGTGGGTGTTCGCGATGGCGGTTAACCAGGTCGTAACCTTCCGGGGTTAATGTGTACCAGTGTTTCTCGCGCTGCCAGGGATATGTTGGCAAAGCCACATGCTGCGCATCTTCAGGGAAGGCTTTTTTGCCGTCCAGAGGGCATCCAGCCAAGACACACGAATACAGGCTATTTAACAGGTTATTGACGGATTCTGTCTTGCGCTTCAAACTAGGCACAGCCGAAACAGTGACATCCTTATCCCGGCCACATTCATTCACATAGGTACGCAGTACAGGGTGTGGCCCAACTTCCAGGAACACCTGGTAGCCATCATCCAGCAATTTTTCCATTGCCGCAGCAAACAGTACGGGTTTTCGGATATTTTCCCACCAGTAATGCGCATCCAGTGATTTGCCTTTTAGAACCCCGCCAGTGACGGTCGAGTAATACTGCCTAGTGGTTTTTGATAATGTCAGGTTTGCCAGGGAACCTGTAATATCATCCTTCACTGCATCCATTGCCGGGCTATGAAAGGCGTAATCCAGGTCAAGTAAACGATAAAACAGGTTCTGTGAAGAAAAATAATCTCCCAGCGTTTGCAAGGCATCCAGCGAACCTGAAAGTGTCACGGATTTTGGGCTATTGATGCCGGCAACACTAATCTGCGCATCTAATTCAAGTTCTTTAATTAAATCAGTAACGTCACCAACAGACATTGCCGCCGCCGCCATACGGCCACTACCGCGTGTTTTACCCTGTGCATGGCTACGTTCATAAATCACATGAACGGCATCGTTAAGTGATAATGCACCCGCAGCCCATGCTGCTGCGACCTCACCAACACTGTGGCCAATAACGGCATCAGCCAGCATACCCTTATCTTCCAGCACCCGCATGACGCCAACCTGCAAGGCAAATAGCAAAGGCTGGGCTACTTCAGTCAAATGCAACCGGGAATCTTCCTGGCTGGCGTTAAACTCATCAATTAATGACAGATCATCATAGGCCTTAAACAATCGGTCAACTTCTTCAACAGCCTGTTTAAACAAAGGCTCGGTTTTTAATAATTCACAACCCATGCCTTGCCACTGCGAACCGTTGCCCGAAAACACCAGTGCCAGTTTTACCTTGCCGGATTTGTTTTCTATTTTACTCGCTGTAGCCACACCTGTATGTGTTTCGCCCTGTGAATAGGCATGCAAGCGCTCAACCACATCCTCAAACTTATCCGCATGCACCGCAAAACCATGGCTCAGTTGCTGGCGTTTACTAAACGCTGACCATGCAACATCACAATAATTGATTTCTTTTTTCTGTAATAAGTCACGGTATTGACCTGCCATGGCGCGCAAGGCCTTGGTACTATTTGCCGAAATGATCAGAGGCATACTGGTTGGCTGGTCAGCTAACCGGGACTTGCCCCTGGCTCCCTGTTTAACCTTGGGCAGAGGCGTTTTTTTGTCAATGGCAGGCTTGTATTCCTCAACGATAACATGCGCATTCGCACCGCCAAAACCAAAGGAATTTACACCCATCAACAAAGGTTTTTTACGCGCCCTTAAAGGCCTTAACCGGGTGACCACATCAATGTTATCACCCTCAAAATCAATATTGGGGTTGGGTGTTTCAAAATGCAGTGAAGGTGGGATTTGACGATGCTTCAGGCTCATCACAACCTTTAACAAACCGGCCATACCCGATGCCGTTTCAAGATGACCCAGGTTGGTTTTTGCAGAGCCAACGGGTAATGGCCTTTTACGTGGCTTTGCCAATACTTTTGAAAATGCCGCAGCTTCCAGCGGGTCACCCACGGCCGTACCTGTACCATGCGCCTCCAGATAACTTAAATCATCCGGCTTTACCCCGGCAGCCCCATACACAGACTGCAACAGGCTTGCCTGACCTTCGGAACTTGGCAAGGTAATACCGTTGGTTCGACCATCACAGTTTACGCCAGTATTGACAATAACCGCATGGATCGGATCACCATCCGCTTCAGCCTGCTCCAGCGGTTTCAGAAACAACACCGCCGAGCCTTCGGCGCGCACATAGCCATCACCCGTCGCATCAAACGCACGGCAACGCCCACGGGGAGATAACATCGACGCCTTGGAAAAACCAACAAAACCAAAGGGATGCAACAACATGTTAACGCCGCCTGTAATCGCCATCGGTGCATCACCGCTCCAGATCGCATTACACGCCTGATGCAGAGCAACCAGGGAAGAAGAACACGCAGTATCGACAGAAACACTTGGCCCATGCAGGTCAAACACATACGAAATACGGTTAGATGCAATACTGGCGGTATTACCCGTCATGGAATACGGATCAAGGGAGCTTAAATCATCCATGCGGCGGTGCGCATAGTCGGTACTGGCGATACCCACATAAACCGCGCATTGCGAACCGGAGAGGTTTTCAGGGATTTGCTCGCCATTTTCCAGCGCTTCCCAGGTTAACTCAAGCAGCAAGCGTTGCTGTGGATCCATCTGCGCAGCTTCACGCGGGGAAATACCAAAAAAACTGGCATCAAACTCATCAACTTGTGGCAAGACACCCGCTGAAAACGTATAACTTTTCCCCGGTTCTTTTTGATCCGGGTGCTGGTAAAAATCAGTTCCCCACCGCTGTGGACTGATTTCACTCACAACATCCTTACCGTTTTTTAATACGTCCCAGTATGCTTCTGGTGAACTGGCCTCTCCCGGAAAGCGGCAAGCCATGCCGACAATCGCGATCTTCTTTTTTTGATTTGACAAAAGAGCTATTCCTTGAGGAAATCTCAAAACCCATTAGAT
>CAZPEE010000243.1:0-3826 GCA_964585525.1 uncultured Cocleimonas sp. | reverse complement strand
TTTTGTATTTTCTGGATACATCGTTTGAGAAAATCACTGCGAGGCAAATGGATGTGTTTGGTTAGTGATTGCTAGTACTCCATCAACATTGGTTTGATGGAGTACTAGTTTCCTTCCTAATGGCCGAGTATATTTCATTACTAACCACCTGCCCCATTCACAGGCCACACACTTTTACCATCAATAGGCACCGGCGTTTTATCCAGCATATTTCCATAGGCATCTGACTTACAGTAACCATTGGGTGTTGACGCGAAATACGTTTTTGACACCAGTGGATAGTTAAAACTGGCGACCTGGTCAGCAGCTTTCTGGCTGTATTCGATTCCCATCATGTTGAGGTAATCGCGGTAGTCCAGGCCGGCAGCGAAGGAGAGTGATACCAGCATCCAGTCGTTGTTGTCGATTGCATCAATATCTGTTTTGCTGTAGTTGCTAAAGCCAACCGAGGCTTTTTTGTTATCCCAGTCTTTTTTGGCGCGTTTTAGTTCGCGTTCCAGTATGTGCAAACGCGCCAGCAAGTGCCAGCCGTTTTGTAGTTTGCCCATCTTTTGTGCGTGCATCATGGCTTGTAGAGTGACCATAAACTGTTGTGACCAGCCTGATGTTTTCCATAGATTGGTTTTTAAATAAGCTGTTGCATCCGCAGCGTTGGCGCTCTCTTGAAGTTTATCGAAAACTGATTGGAAAGGTAGTTTCTGGCAAACAGGGTCGCCGCCTGTCGTTTCAAAATATTTAGACTTGGCGTAGTAGGAATACGGGTTGGTGGTTGAATGGATTTCCCAGCCTTTAAAACGGAATCGGGCTTTTTCCAGTCCATGGCCCAGCTCATGCAGGTCACCATGCCCAATCGGTGAATAGGCCCAGTAAGCATCGTATGGATTACCCGAACAGCCATAACCACAGGTAGCCTGATCTGCATTCATGTGTTTAACAATATCCAGGGTTTCGATGGTCAGGTTGTTGCTTGTGGCAAAATCATGGATTTCATCAACCACATCAATACCCGGCCCTTTAAAACCTGCCAGCACATGTGGGAAATTGCTCATGTAGCGTTTGGTCGCATTGGCAAGTGCCTGCGCTGATCCCCATTTTGGATCGGCAACTGATTCACGCATTTTCTCCCGTGTTGAGTGCACTTCAAAACCACTGGTGACGACTTCAGCCCAGTCATAATCCCCCGCATTTAATTTTTGGGTAAAGGAAACATCATCTGCAGGACTAGCCCAGTAAGGATGCTCACCAACATTCTCAAAGAATACTTCGACAGGTAAATCATTGGCACTGAATTCAAGCTGCAACGTTCCACCGTAGGCTGAGGTTAGCTCAATCGTTTCGCCCGGTTTAATCTCAAAATGCGGTGTTTGCAAATACTTGGGGCGGGTGTAGCCTTGTTTCTGGAATTGATGTGTTGCGCCACTGCGTTGTGTATTGATAAACACTTTAACACCCAGGTCGCTATTATCTTTACGTGTGACTTTGACGGTTTTACCCGGTAGCGCATAGGCTCCTGTGGAGCGGAAGTGGCGCTTGCTGGTGAGTTTAACCGTTTTATTTAGCGGCGTAACATGGGAAAAATCAGAGCGGCTAAAGTTACCCATATCGCTTTGCACGGGATTAATTTTGCGGTAATGATAAAGGCCGTGATCGGCAAAATAGGATTGCATGAAGGCATTATCGTCGGTGGTCACTTTATCCATCGGGTAGTGGACAGTTTGACGGTATTTGTCCGCAAGCAGGATTAATAACTTTTGAATACGGTAAGCATCGTTTGCATCATTTAGATCGCCAAACAACCTGATTTTATCGGTATCCAGTTGGGTTGTTATGTTTCTCAGTGTATTTAATCCATCCAGAACGCCTGTTTTTAAACCAGGAACTTTATCACAGTGGTCGTTGTTTTCCCCTTTGTCTCCTTTGCTGTTTTCGCATTGCGACCAGTCAAAATGGTAATCCTGTTTTTGAAAATGTGCTAAAACAGTATCTATTGACTGGTAACCCAATTGATTAAAAACAGCGGCTTGCATGGCTTCAACTGTATTCCAGCTTGCGCTATCTTTCGCCCAATAGTTGCCACCATATTTCAGGTCAAAACCAAGTGTATGTGCAATCGTATAGGCGATGTCGTTCGTCGCCTCATACCAGGTATGCAAATATAAAACCGGGGTTCCTGCCTGGCTTAAGCCACTAAACACCTGCTTTATTTGCGCTGCATTGCTGTTATCCGTTTGCCAACCGGTGATAACCAGGTCAGCATCGGCATAACAAGTAGCCAGCGTTTTAATATCGCTACATTCCTTGATGGCCCAGTTTGGATAATTGCTGCTTAACCAGTCTTTTATGTCACGTTTATCTGCGCTTACAAATGAAACGGCTACTTTTTTTGACAGGTTTTGTACCGACAACTGCAATGGCTCACCTGCCATTAACCACGCTAACACGCGCTTGAACTGTGGCTCGTAGCTCAAGTTGCTATTTTTCTGGAAAAATCCCATCGGCGCAGCACCAAAGGCGGCAAAACGGCTTTTGTTTTTTGTCCCGGCAAGTGCCAGTATTTTTCCCTTGTTTCCCTGGATAATGGGGAACACCTTGTGCAGATCAGCTTTTATAGTGAATATCTGTGTACGGTTCGTTGGCGTATAATCAATTCTTTCATTATTGTAGAATGTCTTTAATAAATGCTCGCCCGTCTTTATCAGTGCTATTTCCTTACGCGCTTCGCGGAGTAAATCAGTAACCTTAAGCAAGCTTGCATCACCAGAAACCAGCGCATTTTCCATGTTCTGCTCTGCCTCATCTGCGGCAGATAAATTTACCCTAATGCTAAAGGGCGGCAAGCTGCTGCTTAATTTTCCATCGGATACAGAAATAATAATATTGCCATAGGTCGCAGCGGTTGTTGGCGTGCCGCCAAGTTGGCCGGTCTGCTGATTGAAACTAGCCCATGAGGGTTTATTCTGGATACTAAACAACAGAGTATCGTTTGCGTCTGCATCCTGCGCAACAGGTCTAAAATCATAGGTTTGACGGGTATCCAACTGTGTAGGGGCATTGCCGCTTATGCTTGGAGCATGGTTAGTTGTTCCTGTTCCTGTTCCTGCTCCTGCTCCTGGATTAGAATGAGCCACCTGGTTTGCATCATCAATAACTTTTTGGATTTCCAATTGTGTTGGTTTGGCAGGGTTTACAAAATCCCCCTGCGCCAAAGCAGTTGCATAATTAACTCCGGGTATTGCGCCAGAGAGACCCGTTATCGAATTGAGTTGCTGATAGCTGACAGGTTTGCCATTTTCATTGCCTGCAATATCTTCCAGTATTTCGTTAAAAGCTGCGCGTACAGAGTTATTTGAAGTTGGGTTATTTGCTGTTGTCGCAGTCTTGCTTGCTCCGCCGCCACAGGCAGTTAGCAAACTGATTGTTAATAATATTGATATTATTCGTATTGGTCGTATTGGTTTTTTTACAGGCAGGGTCGTAGTCAAGGGTCTGGACATTCGTTGCAATCTCATTATTTTAATTATTCTAATGATTCTATTGATACAAAAGGATCAATGATTCAAAGGGTTAGATCGGGCAATTGTCTCATGCACAAGCTGTATGCAAGCTGAACAGCACCTTAATAACAAAAGAATGGCACAAGAATGCTTTGTAGGTTGGCGCTGAGCTTGCGAAGCCCAACGTGACCTTGATTGTTGGGGTTTTCAAAACAGCCTTCAACGCAAATGCCAGCGATAATGCGAGGTAATCGGATAGCGCCTGTCCTTGCCAAAAGCACGTTTGCTGATGCGCACACCGGGGGCTGCCTGCCTGCGTTTGTATTCGTTTA
>CAZPEE010000242.1:0-3827 GCA_964585525.1 uncultured Cocleimonas sp. | reverse complement strand
TAGCTTCTTTCCAGTTCTTCACGTTGTTTTTGTGCTTTTACAACAATAGCAGGGATACGAAGTTTGAACTGTTTTCGCATGGCTTTCATGGCAGGGTTGTTTTTGGGTAGCCCGAGTTTACGTGCAATGTACCGGGCTTCCAGCGCATATAAAATCGTGTTGAAGTCGTTTTGATTATTCTCTTGTAAAATTTTCCAGCCTTGTAATACTTTTTCCAAAGGCTGGCGCAGGTCTGGATTGTCCTCAAGGTAAAGCAGGACTTCTTCATGGCGCTGTCTGGCAAGGCGAATGTTTTCCTGTAAGTGACGGATTTCAACGGCGAGTCCTTCATCAAGTGAAGCGAGGTAACTTAGCAAGGTCGTGATAGTTGTCTCGTTAAAATTGCCTATGACCAGTTCAGTTTTATTTGCCTTTTTGCTTTTTTTCCTGTGTTTATTTTTTTTCTTGGTGGAGAGCAAGCGTCGTGCTTCATCAATGCTTTTTACCAGTTTATCCTGAACGCCCCGGATATTCAGCTGGTTATCTTTATTGACCTTGCTAATCGCATTGTTGAGATGTACCGCTTTGGTGTAAAACTTGTCAAACACATCTTGCTGGTTGAGTGTTTTATAGGAAATCCAGGCGTGGCGAATTTCTCTATCCGTATCCGAATAGAGCTTAAATAGCCTTTTTTGACTGGCAAGCCACTCAGTTTCTATTTGTTTGATGAGCGCTTGATGGTTTGGAAATTCTCCGCTTAGGCGGTCAATTGCATCCAGCCAGAGCCGCATGTCTTTGGCTGATTGAAGTAATGATGCCTGGGAATCTGCCAGTGGTTTATAAACACGTGTGACAAATTGTGCGATTTCAGTACGGGTTTGCTGGGCCTTGATTTCAGTGCGCCAACTGGATAAACCATAAAATACCAGGCCAAAAACCAGAATGGCAGGGATGAAAAGCAGGGCAGTGAGTTGCTTTAGTTTATGTTCGGGGAGTTGGCCGTCATGCTTGATTTGGCGCACCAGTAGAGCCAAAAAGCCAAAAATGACAATGGATAATAATATAAATATGATGAAACTGACGTTGGCAAACATCATCCTGGCAAAGCCCTGGGGATTAATGCAGCATAAATCGACTCAGAGCTGCTCAAATAATAATTCCCCGATTGTATCAGTACACCCGAAACACTGCTATAAACGCGTTATCAGGATTTTTTGGGACGCCACACAATAGATTCCAATATCCAGTCCTGAAGAATTTCTTTAGGCGGCATTTTATTATCGCCACCATCCCATTTGCCGTTGAAGACATACAGTATATTGGGTGCCTTGGGTGCGTAACAGAGCACTTTGCCTGCCATCTCTTGTGAGCCGGGCTGACACTTTTCAGTCTGGCCGTAGGCGTAGATATCACTGTAGCTTGAGCCTAGCGGATGACCAAGGCTGTTGCTTACGGTATTATCTTCGATAACGACAGAAAAAATATTCTGGCGTGAATCATCCGGGTTAATGGTCAGGATGGTATTGCCGCCTTTTGAAACGCGTACCACCGGGTAAGGTGCGCCTGATTGGAAATTCACCATTTCCTCTACGCTGTAGTCACTAAAGGCTACAGTCAGTTGGTGCATATTAAAGGTCGTGCCTGCGTTTAAAGGGCCAACGCCATCTGCTGACAAGACAAGATCGGAACTTGCTGTTTCTACTTTCTTGGTTTTATCGTCATCATCATTGCTACAGGCTGTAAGTAATAACGCCGTTGTGAGCAATAAAACTATTGCAAAGGTGTTTTTTATGCCTGCCTGTTTAAAAAAAGCGTCCATGCTGATTTCCTGTTGATCCATCAATAAGTTAGTGATTCTCCCATAAACTGAATTGAAGAACAATCAGAGAAATATTTCAATCAGGTTGTTGAGAAAAAACCAGCCCTGTTTTGTGGCGCAGTATTGATCATTACGTGTTTGTTGCAATAAACCTTGATGGGTCGCCTGCTTGATATTAGAGTCAATCTTGCTCAATGGTAGTCCCGTGCGCCGTTCAAAAGCAACTTTGTTAAAACCCTCTTTTAAGCGAAGTGTGTTTAGCATGAATTCAAAAATTTTGTCCTGTTTTTCAAGTGTTGTAGTGGCTGAACGCGCTTTACCTTGAAGGGCTTCTTTTGTGTATCTTGCCGGTTGCCGATATTTTTGATGACGCGTTATTGTGCCATCCGGCTGTGTGATTTTGCCGTGGGCACCAGCGCCGATGCCAAGGTAATCACCAAATTCCCAGTAATTGATATTGTGGATACATTGCCTGTTTTTTTGCGCATAGGCAGACACTTCGTATTGTGTGTAACCCGCATCGGCTAATAATGATTGCCCCTGTTTCTGGATCTGCCAAAGGTGTTCATCGTCGGGTAGTAGCGGTGGGGAATGATGAAACAGGGTGTTTTTTTCGATGGTGAGCTGATACCAGGAGATATGGGTTGGCGCAAATGAAATAGCTTTTTGTAGATCGTGCATGGCCTGCTCTGGCGTTTGCTGTGGTAAGCCGTGCATTAAATCCAGGTTGAAATTATCAAAGCCTGCTTGTTTTGCAATATGTGCGGCATTGATGGCTTCTTCTGCATTATGGATTCTGCCCAGTGCTTTCAGGTGTCCTGCGTTATAACTCTGGATGCCGATGGACAGGCGGTTGATACCGGCTTCGCGGTAGGCGCTAAAGCGTTCCTGTTCAAAGGTTCCGGGATTGGCTTCCAGTGTGATTTCCATTGTGGGGCGTAGCGGTAGGCGCTCCCGCAGACCACGCAGGAGCGCGTCAATGCCTTCTGCTGAAAACAGGCTGGGTGTGCCTCCGCCGATAAAAATGGATTCAATGGGCCGCCCCCAGATATGAGGAAGCTCGGATTCGAGATCGCGTAGTAATGCCTCGATATAGTCTGCTTCAGGGATTTCATCAGGCATTTGGTGCGAGTTAAAATCACAGTAGGGGCATTTACGCACACACCAGGGAATGTGGATGTAAAGGCTTAGCGGTATAATGGTCATAAAATAACGGTTATGAATTGTCTTTATCAGATAAGTTACTCAGTGAAACATACTCAGAAACGCTGATGTTTTCCGGGCGTAATCCAGGGTTGATGCCAATGCTTTCAATTTGTTCGGTGCTCAGCATTTTCTTCAGTGTGTTGCGCAGTGTTTTACGACGGGTAGAAAACGCTTGTGTGACCAGCCTGGCAAAATGTTTTTCATCGTTTGCTTTATAAGGACGTTGTTGCCAGGGCGTGAGGCGCAAGATGGCAGAGTCGACCTTAGGTGGTGGGCTAAATGCACCGGGTGGGACAAAAAACAGGTATTCGGTATCACAATAATACTGCACCATGATAGATAAGCGCCCATAGGTTTTGCTATTGGGTTCCGCTGTAATGCGTTGCACGACTTCATTTTGTAACATGAAGTGCATATCCTGAATAATATGGGCTGATTCAAGCAGGTGAAAAATCAGGGGCGTTGAAATATTGTAGGGCAAGTTGCCAACGACCCGGAGTTTGCTGGCGTGTTTGGGAAGTGCTGTGAAATCCATTTTAAGTGCATCGCAGCTATGAATGGTTAACTGTTCAAGTTTCTCGCGTTGCTTTTTTTGCGTTAGCCGGGCAATTACATCACGGTCTATTTCGACGACATCCAGTGCATTGATGTACTTGAGAAGTGGAAAAGTCAGTGCGCCAAGACCTGGGCCAATTTCGACAAATTGATCATCCATCCTTGGGTTAATTGCACTGATCATGCGCTCAATAATACTGCTGTCATGCAGGAAATGCTGGCCAAAGCGTTTCTTGGTGCGGTAATGTGCCATTGATGGTCTATCCCC
>CAZPEE010000241.1:0-3881 GCA_964585525.1 uncultured Cocleimonas sp. | reverse complement strand
TATAAGCTAAAAAATAACCCGGTACTTTAACAGAGGTAACAGCAAAATGGGAATATTGATTATGATTATTCAGGATTGTTTTTTAAGGATAATTGGCTGAGCCTGAAAAATAAAGTAGTGTTGCGGCACTTTACGAATCACAAGAAAGGTATCGCCGTGTCAACTGATGAAAAGTTTAACAAAGCCATCGAACGCTATGATGCAGCAAACAGCAAAGATCCAAACCTGGAAACGGATTACGACGGCAAGCAAGTGCCAAAAGAGCTACTTTATTCACAACGCATGCTGGACATGATCAACCGTTTCAAACCCGATGCTGATGATGTCGCCAAATTAGCCGTTGCCGCACAACACATCGAACGCTGGAAATCACCGCGCAGTGATTACCCGATGAACCGTAAAGGCTACCACCTGTGGCGCACTAACCTTTACAAGTTCCACGCGGATACGGCTGCAAAACTGCTGCAAGAGGTGGGCTATGATGAGGAAACCATTGAGCGCGTCAAACTGGCAATTGGCAAAAAGAACTTGAAAAATAACGCCGACACACAAATCCTTGAAGACATCGCGGCACTGACCTTCATTGAACATTACATGACGAAGATGTACGAAAACTTCCCGCAATACGATGAAGAAAAGTGGATTGACATTATCATTAGAACCTGGAAAAAAATGTCCCCGCAAGCGCACGAATTTGCCTTATCTGGCAAGATTAAATTACCCGAAGCATTGGTTCCGGTGATTCAAAAAGCGATTGCAAAGCATGATGCCGCCTAACTAAATTAATGCGGAACCATGCGCTGTAGTATCAACTGATAGGTTTCTTTGCTGCTCAAGGTGTCCATAAACTGCCCTGCATCTGGTGCAAAATACCAGGCAACCGCACACCCCAGCACAATGATGCTGGTGCTGATGTAATCATTGTAATCAAACAACTTCAGGGCTGTTCCAAAAGAGCGCTTAAGGCGATGCCCCATAAAATCAACACTGTAAAGCTCATCCAGTAACAAGTGCAGGATAAACCCGGAAAACAGGAACAAGGCAATAAACCATGAGATGAACGCCGGTCGATAGAACAGGTGATAACTTAGCGCAGCCGCAGTAAAAAAGACCAGGACCGCCATACCCATCGAATGAATCGCACCACGGTGCACCGTCAGCTTATGAAACAGTGCCCAAACCGGGAAGCGCATAAACAGATAAATCCCTAAACCCGCGCCCCAGAGTTCAATGATTGATAACTGGTTTTTTGCGGAAAACACCCACAAAAAAGCCAGCATAATACCCAACAATGAAAATAGAATCCGGCTCGGATACGAATAATGCAAATCAATATCCGGTAAGATACCACCCACCACGCCCATAAAAGCCAGCAACAAGGCATCTTTACCATCAACAAAGCCGACCTGCAAACACAGTGTTGCCAACATCCCCGAAGCCACGGCTGCTACGCCTAAATGTGTATTAAAATTCGCCATGTTGCCCCAAAACTTTTACCCTCTTTTTTTCAATTTTCTTTCCTTGCGACGCATTCCCGCAAGATATATCGTCGGTATCGCAAATAGCGTCAGGAATGATGAAAAACCAACACCCCAAACAATTGCCGTCGCCACCGGCCCCCAGATAAGTGATTGCCCACCCAGGCCTGCTGCCAGTGAAAACAGCCCGGCTATGGTGGTGAGTGTGGTAATCAGTATCGGGATAACCCGGCGGCGGGCCGCATAAACGGTGGCATGAATAACACTCATGCCTTTTTCCAGGCGGTCATTGGCTGCTGAGATCAATACGATTGCGGCGTTGACTGCAATCCCGGCCAGGGCAACCACGCCATACAGAGTGTATAAACTTAACGGGTTTTGTGTCACCAGTAAGCCAAAAATGACACCCGTAAATGCAAGCGGTACGGTTACCAGAATCATTAATGGCTGGAAATAACTCCTGAATTGCGTACCTAGCACCAAAAACATCATGCCCAAACCGATCAAAAACAGCTTGCCCATCGCATCCAGGCTTTCCTGAATATCATCCAGTTGGCCAGAGAAATCCAGTTCAATGCCAGCAAATTCCTTGCGGTGCTTGTCCCAGCCTTGTCGCAATAGCTTATTGGCTGTAACGGTATCAAGCTGGCAGTTTTTATAATCACGCGCTGCGCCCAGTTTTTTGGAAATCGCATGCAGTGCCGGATCAATACGGCATGCCTTAAAATCCTCTTTTTCCAGCTTTTCAATATCGGCTTGCAGGGTGATCGCCCGACGGAAATTATAATGGCGAATATTACCCAGGGAGATTTGTCGCTGCTGGGTAACCAGCTCCTTTAGCGGAATACTATGGCCATTAGGCGCAGGCATGCGAAAATCCAGCAAGCGACCAATATCCTGCTGCCTGGCTTTTTCTGCCTTGACACGAATCAGTAATTTTTCGCCATTATCCTGCATTTCGGCGACCACCTCACCATCTACCAGCAGGCGAATAGTGCGTGTTAAATCAAGCGGGTTTATCCCGGCGCGCCGAATCGCATCATGGTTCATGGCAAGTGTCAGCTCCATGCGGCCGGGGGAGGCATCATCACTAATATCCTTGATACCCTGGATATTGCTTAATACGTCTCGCAATGTGTTGGTGGCTGCTTTTAGTTCCTGATAATTATCACCACGCACCTTGACATTAATCGCTTTGCTGGAAGGTGGCCCGGATGCCAGTGTCAGGAATGAGATATTGCGTGCGCCAATTACCGATGTGACATCTGGGCGCATTTCGTCAACAATGCTTTTCACATCGCGTGAACCTTGCTCTTTGGCATATAAACTCACAACAATCTGTGCATTCTGGCTACCGTAAAGCGGTTCGGTTTCGGTGAACATTAATCCTGCGTAGGTAACCACCGCACGGGCATCTTGCGGCAACAGGTGTTTTTTGACCTGCTTCTCAACCTTCAATGCAGTTTGCATGGTGTTTTCAAGCGGCGATGAGGGTGGCATCTCGATATTGATGTAGAAAATACGCAAGGTGTCGGCTGCAAAAAAATCAACTTTGATCATGCCCGCTGCCAACACGCCAATCGCCATCAAAAATGACAGTATAATCGTACTCAGGGTGAGTTTTGGCCAGCGCAAAGCACGAATCAGTAAGCGGGAATACTTTAACTGTAGCCCATGAATAATCCTTTCCCGAAAGCGCTGTAACCTGGATTTTTCCTTAAAATTCAGTTTCATGGCATGCACGTGCGCGGGTAACATCCAGAAGGCTTCAATCAGGCTGATCGCCAACGCCAGGGTAACGACCATGGGTATCACACGCATGAATTTACCCACCAGCCCCGGCACCAGCATCAAGGGTAAAAAGGCCGACATGGTGGTTAACACCGCTGTCGTTACCGGCAAGGCAACCTCTTTCATGGAGGCATTAATGGCGTGCAACGAATCCATGCCGCGCTGCATACGGTAATAAATGCCTTCAACCACCACGACCGCATCATCCACCAGCATGCCAAGTACGATAATGACACCCAGCAACACGGTGATATTCAGCGTTTCACCACTTGCTGCCAAAACCCAAAAAGTTGCCGCCAGAATGAACGGGATGCCAATTGAGGTCAGAAATGCGATGCGCACACCAAGGAAAAACCAGGTCACCAGCAGCACCAGCAATAAGCCAATCAATGCATTACTTTGCATGATATTAATGGCTTTTTTGGTTGGCAGGGTCTGGTCATCCACCAAATGAAACTGGATGCCTGAACCAGCAAAGGTTTCATTTTGATCAGCAATCCAGTTGTTGAGTTTGTCTACCAGCTGAATGATGTTGGTATTATCCTGTTTTAATACCGATAGCAAAATCGCAGGGTCGCCATTGAAACGGACATCCTGTGTTGCCTTTTGCCG
>CAZPEE010000240.1:1279-3899 GCA_964585525.1 uncultured Cocleimonas sp. | reverse complement strand
AGCCGGGTATGAAGGGCAGTAAACCAAGTCTTGATCATCAAGGTGAAGCTGATTAGCTGATTGATATTGTCCAAAATTATCCTCTATTTTCGTTAATAAGGTTGATAGGGGATTTTTTAATATATTTAAAGAGGGATTTTTTATGTACAGTTTTTCAACACAACTTAAAGGCGATATAGCGTCTATTGAACCTGGGGTCATAGCGGCATTAAAAGAAGAAGGTTTTGGTGTACTAACAGAAATTGATATCAAGGCAACATTAAAGAAAAAGCTGGATATTGATCACCGTCCTTACAAAATATTGGGTGCCTGTAACCCGCCACTGGCGCATAAGGCATTGGATGCGGAGCCTGATATTGGTTTGTTATTACCCTGTAATGTCGTTATCCGTGAAGATGCTGATCATTCTACTGTCGTTTCATTTATGGACCCCTCGGCAGTCCTGACACTGGTAGAGCGAGATGATATTAAAGAACTGGCAGGCGAAGTTCGTCAGCGACTTATTAGAGTAAGAGATGCACTCGGTGGGGATTTTATTAATGAATAAACACAAGCCTCTGTTTCTTGAACAGAGGCTTGCTTAGGGGGAATCATGATGAATGATGGACAACACTGGTTTGGAGGCGGTTTTATGTGGGTTATCTGGATATTGATAATCCTGGCAATTATTTGGGGCATCAAAGAAGTCACTACAAGCTCGAATAAACCAGGAGGAAAACAACAAACGGCACTCGACATTTTAAAAGAGCGTTATGCGCGAGGTGATATAACACATCAAGAATTTGAACAGAAAAAGAAAGATTTAGAGGGTTAACCGATATGACAGTATCAGAACTTGCGAAACAAAGTGGTGCCACGCCAGATGCGGTGCGTTACTACACCCGTATGGGCTTGTTGAAACCTGAACGCAATCCGATAAATGGTTATCGTCAATATAAACCCAGCGAAGTGAGTTGGTTGCGTTTTATCCGCCAGGCAAAGGCGCTGGGTTATACGCTCCATGAGATACAGTCGATTATGCAGGACCGGGATGAAGGCCATTCACCTTGTCCGCGGGTTCGGGAAATCCTGCAACGACGTATTGTAGAAAACCGGGAACATTTAAAAGAATTACTGGATTTGCAGGATCGTATGGAAAAAGCCTTGCTTGACTGGTCCGACATGCCCGATGGCAATCCAGATGGGCAATCCGTGTGCCACCTGATTGAGTCGGTTAGCCCCCAGAAAAACCAATAGCCCAGTAAGTTGTTCCTTGCAACGGGTGGCACGAATGTTAAGCAATACTAATCCACATCAAGGTGCTATCCACTTTACACGGTTAGATTAAGTGCTATGCTGTATAGTGGTAACAACGGAATCCCAATGACAACACAAGACACACATTCACAAAAGCAAGCCAAACTGATTGACCGCTTCGGCAGGAACGTCACCTATGTACGCCTGTCTGTTACCGACCGCTGTGACCTACGTTGTGTTTATTGCATGTCGGAAGATATGACTTTTGTGCCGCGTGAACAGCTTCTGACACTGGAAGAGATGGCAAGGGTTGGCAAAGCGTTTGTTGATCTTGGCGTGAATAAAATCCGTATTTCCGGCGGAGAGCCGCTAACGCGCAGGGGTATTATGACACTGTTTGATGCGCTTGGGGAATTAGACGGGCTGGATGATTTCACCCTCACCACTAATGGTAGTTTGCTGGAAAAGTATGCGCTGCCACTTAAAAATGCAGGCGTGACGCGCATTAATATCTCACTGGATACCTTGAAAACGGAGCGTTTTAAAAAGATAACCCGTACCGGCAAACTGGCACAAACGCTGGCGGGGATTGATGCTGCACGGGAGGCTGGTTTTAAACGCCTCAAAATCAATAGTGTGATTCTAAGAAATTACAATACGGATGAGATTGTCGACCTGGTTGAGTACGTGCGACAACAGGGTATGGATGTCAGCTTTATCGAAGAAATGCCCATGGGCATGATGGGTGACCATGATCGTGCCGCGAGTTATTACTCCAGTGACCAAATCCTGCAAGATTTACAGCAACATTATGCTAATGCACTGGTTGCCACCACTGAAACCAGCGGCGGCCCTGCCAATTATTATCGTTTTGTTGATGATGCGGATAACACAGGTAGCCGCATTGGTTTTATCTCACCCCATAGCCATAATTTCTGTGAAGATTGCAACCGTGTACGCGTGACCGCAGAAGGCATGTTGTTGCTCTGCCTGGGCCAGGAACATTCGCTGGATCTACGCCGCATCCTGCGGGCGCACCCGGAAGATAATGAGCAAAGTAATCAAATACTGCGTCAGGCAATCATTGATGCCATGCAATTAAAACCAAAAGGCCATGATTTTAACCTCAATGGGCAGCCTATTATCATGCGTCATATGAGTGCTACAGGTGGTTAACACCGTGGTTTCAAACCGGACTCAGTTCACAAAACATCGCAATATTCTCTAAAATAGCCTGGGTAAGCCTATCCTGGCTCTGTCAATTCCTATTGCACGACTCAGTGCATCTAAAAACAACAAGCATTCTTATGATTCAGATCAAGTGAAAAACTTACTAGCTTGATTTATGTCAAGGTGGGAAAGTACCCTGGCTAATTACCATGGG
>CAZPEE010000240.1:0-1179 GCA_964585525.1 uncultured Cocleimonas sp. | reverse complement strand
AGTGTTATTGATTTTGATAGCGTGGGTTATATCTAAGGCAACACAATAAGGAGTTATTCATGAGCATCTACAGTGTCGTCATCCACACTAAACCCGAGAATATTGACTCGGTTTCATGCGCGCTTGAAAAAATAAAAGGCGTTGAGTTACATGCCAGCAGCGACGTGGGTAAATTAATTGTTACGCTGGATCATCCCGACCGCTCTTATTGCAGCGACACACTCATGGGTTTTCATAATATACCAGGCGTATTGAATTCATCGCTGGTTTATGAATATTTTGAAGAAGATGATAAAGATGGGAAGACGCTGGTTGACGAAAGTCTCAAGCTGCTCAATGAAGCCTGCGAACTAAAAGATTTAGTAAAAAAGAATGCGAGTAACGGATGAACCGCTCGCAACACAGACATAGGTGACCGTACCACAAAAATATAGAGGTATCGAATATGAAATTGACACGACGAGAGTTTATTAAAAGCCAGGCAGTCACAGCAGCTGCCTTGACGGCCGGTATAACCGTTCCGGGGATGGCGAATGCTGAAAGCAAGGATGATGGTATCCGCTGGGATAAGACGGCCTGTCGTTTTTGTGGTACGGGTTGTTCGGTTCTGGTCGGTGTAAAAGATGGCAAGGTGGTTGCGACGCAGGGTGACCCTGAAGCGCCGGTTAATAAAGGCTTGAACTGTATCAAGGGTTATTTCCTGACCAAGATCATGTACGGAAAAGACCGCTTAACCAAACCCTTACTGCGTATGAAAGATGGAAAATACGATAAAGATGGTGATTTTGCCGAAGTATCCTGGGATACCGCCTTTAAAACCATGGCCGAAAAATGGATCAAGGCGCGCAAGGAAAAAGGTCCAAAAGGTGTTGGAATGTTTGGTTCCGGCCAATGGACACTGTGGGAAGGTTATGCCGCATCCAAGTTGATGAAAGCTGGCTTTCGCTCTAATAGCCTAGAGCCCAATGCCCGTCACTGTATGGCATCTGCCATAGGTGCGTTTATGCGTGCCTTTGGTATTGATGAGCCCATGGGCTGTTATGATGATATGGAACATGCCGATGCCTTTGTGCTTTGGGGTTCAAACATGGCGGAAATGCACCCCATCCTGTGGTCGCGTATTACCGATACCCGTTTGACCAAGCCAGGCTGTGAAGTGCATGTGCTATCCACCTTCAA
>CAZPEE010000239.1:0-3904 GCA_964585525.1 uncultured Cocleimonas sp. | reverse complement strand
GCGTAACTGCGCGGAATGGTTATTCCCTTTCAAGCAGTTACAACAACGCCATGCGGCATCACAGCCATGCAATTTACCCTGCAGCGATTTCATCCTATGAGTGAGTTCTGGTAAAGCATTAATTTTCATATAATTCATTACTTAATTACTTGTAATAAGCGTCCAACTGAGGAATCTAGGATAACTCTACTCCTCAACCACCACTGATCGGGTGCAATATATCGACCTGATCGTTATCCTTTAGTTCGATCTCTTGCCATTGGTCTTTGGGCACAAATGTTTTATTCACGGCAACACCCAACATTGTTTCATGCTCAAAACCCAGCGCTGCAATCGCCTGCGTGACAGTTGCACCTTTTTCAAGCTGCTGCGGCGTGTTGTTGATACTCACCTGGATCATGCGCGCTGTTTTTCCTCAACAAGGTGATCGAAAATAAACTGGGGGAAACGGATACTGCTTTGCTCACCATCAAGGTAATGCAGCAGATCTGCCACCAAAGCCGGCGCGAACAAATAGCCATGACGGTATAAACCGTTGATACGAATCAGGCTGTTTGCAACCTCGATACGTGGCTGGTTGGTCATGAAGGTCGGGCGCAAGGCTGACAATAAGTCGATAATATGTGCTTCCCCAAAGCCCTGATGCAGGCTATACAAAGCGGATAACAACTCTAAACCAGAACGTACGGTGACGGGTGAATCATCATCGCTTTCGATTTGGGTTGCGCCGATGATGTACTCATGGTTGGCGCGTGGTGCGATATAAAGTGGGAAACGTGGGTGCATCAAACGCACACAATGTTTTATATTCACTTCGGGTGCGTAGACCCGTGCCACCTCGCCACGGATTGAGCGGAAACCACTTAAATCAGCTTTTGCGCCGTTTCCACGGCAATCAAAAACATGCTCAAAGCGTTGTTCAAAACCGGCGATTTCGCCATCACTGTTAAAATCATCAACCGTTGTGTTTTCAATCCAGTCAATATTCACTGCCTGGTCAAAATAGGCCGCCAGCGCCGGGTATAAATCCAGGTTACTGATGGCACCTTCATCGGCAAAATAGAGTGCTTTTGCAAAGGTCGTGGCAAGTTGCGGCTCACGCACTTCAAGCGCCTGCTGGTCTAGCAACTGCATTTTACCATCCGCAACAACCGCGTTTGCCTTGATCTGAAAACGCTGCCACACGGCATCGTCCTGCGGATGTGCGATGACCAGCGTGCCAGTCTGGTTAAAACTGATTGCACTAGCCGTTTTAGCTTCAAGTCCTGGCAACCAGTCATTCCACAAGTCCGTTGAGCGCACACCCAAATCCTGCGTAATCGCTTCGGTATTGACCGCTTCGGTATACGGCGCAACCATCGCTGCGGCTACCAGACCCGTACCAAAATGATCGCGGGCGTGCTGGTCAATCAGTGTAATATGGCAATCAGACTGATAGCGCTCATGCAAACGCCACGCCAGTAACCGACCCAGCAGGCCTGCACCGATAATTGCTATTTGTTTCATAAACCTACAAGCCTAATTTAACTTTGATTATAATCCGATTTGTAAATTTCGCTACCTTGCTTAACGAACTCGACGGCCTTTTCTTCCATGCCTTTTTCCAGCTCTTTTTGTTTGGCGTACTCACTACCTGTACCGTACTGGTCACGGACTTCCTGGGTAATTTTCATGGAACAGAACTTGGGGCCACACATGGAGCAGAAATGCGCCACTTTTGCCGACTCTTTGGGCAGGGTTGCATCGTGGTATTCACGTGCCGTGTCCGGGTCTAATCCCAGGTTAAACTGGTCTTCCCAACGGAATTCAAAACGCGCCTTGGACATGGCATCATCACGCACCTGCGAGGATGGGTGGCCTTTCGCCAAATCCGCTGCATGCGCCGCGATCTTGTAGGTGACAATACCTGTTTTGACATCATCACGATCGGGCAAACCAAGGTGCTCTTTGGGTGTGACGTAGCATAACATTGCCGTACCGTACCAGCCGATTTGAGCCGCACCGATGCCCGATGTAATGTGGTCATAGCCCGGCGCAATATCCGTTACCAGTGGGCCAAGTGTGTAAAAAGGCGCTTCATGGCAATGCTTGAGCTGCTCTTCCATATTGACCTTGATCTTGTGCATGGGTACATGGCCCGGGCCTTCGATCATCACCTGTATATCGTGCTTCCAGGCAATCTGGGTCAACTCACCCAGTGTTCTTAGCTCGCTAAACTGTGCCTCATCATTGGCATCCGCGATGGAGCCAGGACGCAAACCATCACCTAAGGAGAATGATACATCGTAGGCTTTCATGATCTCACAAATATCTTCAAAATGGGTATACAGGAAATTTTCCTTGTGATGCGCCAGGCACCATTTTGCCATAATCGAACCACCCCGCGAGACGATGCCGGTCACGCGGTTGGCGGTCAGTGGAACATATTCAAGCAGCACACCACAGTGGATCGTGAAATAGCTCACGCCCTGCTCTGCCTGTTCGATGAGTGTATCGCGGAACAGCTCCCAGGTCAGGTCTTCGGCAATGCCGTTGACTTTTTCCAGTGCCTGGTAAATCGGCACCGTACCAATAGGCACGGGTGAGTTGCGGATGATCCATTCGCGGGTTTCGTGGATATTTTTTCCAGTCGATAAATCCATTACCGTATCGCCACCCCAGCGGGTTGACCAGACCATTTTTTCAACCTCTTCATCAATTGACGATCCGAGCGCCGAGTTACCAATATTTGAATTGATTTTTACCAGGAAATTACGGCCAATAATCATCGGTTCCATTTCTGGGTGATTAATACTTGCCGGGATAATCGCACGGCCTTCGGCGATTTCCTGACGTACAAATTCAGCGGTAATTTCTTTTGGCATTTTCTGTTTGCCATCAATGCCAAAACCGCTTTCAACCTCTGGCATCTGGTCTTGGGGGATTGAGGCACGACCGAGATTTTCGCGAATCGCAACGTATTCCATTTCTGGCGTAATAATACCCTGCCGTGCATAGTGCATTTGAGTCACATTCTTGCCTTCCATTGCCACACGCGGCTTGGGCTTGTTGGCAAAAGGCTCAATATCCAGATCATCAGCAAGGCGTTCGCGGGTAAAATGTGAGGTGAAATTATCCAGTTGCATGGTATCGCCGCGTGCTTCAATCCAGTCCTGGCGGAAACGCGGCAAACCCTTATTCAGATCAATATCAACTGTCGGGTCAGTATAGGGGCCGGAGGTATCGTAAACACGCACCGGCTCATTCTGCTCGTATTTTGCGGATTCACCTTCGCCACTTAACAAGGTGGGTGTCAGTTCAATTTCACGCATCGCGACTTTAAACGTGCCGGATGCGTTACTCACATAGATTTTTTTGGAACCGGATAACGGTTCACGGGTAACACCTGTGGTAATCGCAGGCTGAATAGTGGTGGTAGCGGTATTGGACGATGACATAAGGCACTCCGGCATATCAGAATAAAAAACAGAATAAAAACCTGCCGGAATCATGTCTTGAAGATCAAGTGGATGATTGGATCAGCTTGTTCCCTACGACGGTATGAACCGTATCAGGTACAACGGGTGATTTCTCAGCCTGTTTTTGGTTTTCAAACCCAGACACCCCGACAAGTGCATTGATGGTAACAAACTTTGCTGTGCTCCGCTAGCCCGAGCCTTGTCCAACATGAAATGAGTCTGAACTAAATCCAACTTTCCAGATTAAAATGAGCTTGCGGATAATTAAAATCACCGTTTGATCTAGCGCATGCTTCGCTTGGCACACTGGAGATCCAAATTATCGGGCATCGTAGCTGAAACATTGTTTCACCACGAAGAGCAAGAAGAACACGAAGGAAAACAAGGAGTGTTTACCCTTCGTGGTTTATCAGACTCATGGATTTTTAACGCAGAGTACGCAGTGA
>CAZPEE010000238.1:0-3905 GCA_964585525.1 uncultured Cocleimonas sp. | reverse complement strand
AAAAAGAAACCTGGATCTTTCGATACCAGGCTTAAGTACGGAAGGAGTTTATTATTATCTATACTGTTTAGGACAGTGTGTGTGTTGATTCTATATACGCGAGTCAGCAGGTTTTAGATACAAAAACGCCCTGTTTAATCCAGGTTAAGCAGGGCGTTTCAGGGTTTCGGGTTTATAGGTGCTTATTTTTTAAGCAGGTTGGATAGCTGGGCATTGGTTAAACCACCAAGCTTTGCCTGGGCCAGGGTAATTTTGGCTTGTTTGCCATCCAGTAATTTGGCTGCATTTACGATAGAAACAGGCTGACGGCTTTGTGAGATTGGCTTGTTTTGTGGTTTATTACCATGAAGCCTCATAATATGCGCTGCATCATTAACCAGTTGTGCATAGTTTTGTCGGTTGCGGCGGTTTTGTCTGCTTTTTGAAACCCACATACGGTCTGTTTTAGGAATGCGTTTCATGTGTGCGGGCGTGTAACGGTAATGGCCTGAGATGGGAAATCTGAATAATACATCTTCCATTTCCGGGCCATTCGCAATGTTATGTACAATCATATGCCTGCGAGGATCAGCTCGAGACGGTTTATCGACCACGATGCCGATATGAGGCAGGCCGGGACCAACCATCCAGGTAACCAGATCGCCAGGTTTATAATCATTTGGATTATGCGTTACGGGTAATGCTGCACCCTGGCGAGCAAAAAAAGCGCGTAGGTTATATACACGGCGATGGTCAATATTGGTATCAGGATGGGATAGTTTCCACTTGGCTACACGAGGGTAGGCATTAAAAGACCGGCTCATATCGCGATGAACCTGTTGTTGCAGGTCAATCCCCAGCTTGCGGTAAGAGCGGATGACGACATCGGTACAGACCCCCATATTTGCCGGTACGTCGCCCCAGGGATAGCCAATTTTCACATAAGAGCCGTCATAACGTACACGTGAGCGTAAGCGACTTAACGCCGCATTAGATAGTTTAGTTGCGAATGTACTATTGTAGCCATGGTTGCTTCTTCGGCTGTTGTAGCTATGGTTGTTTCTTCGATATTGTCTTTGCGGCGCAACCCGTCTTACAGAACGGTAATGTCTGCGCTGTGCTTTACGTCGAGGCTTAAAGATTGCTGTGCGAACTGAGTAATTATTCTTGTGTAAAACCTGTTTAGATGGCGTTTGAACAACTGAATGTTTTTTTACAATAATTTTTTTTGCAGAACCAACCTTTTGCGGTTTGTGGTTTGAGCAAGCAGTGATGCTTAATGCTAAGATACTTAGCGGAGCAATTGTTATTATTTTTTTAAGCACGGTAAAGTCCTCTTCATATTTTTGTTTCCGTTGGTGAATAATAGCAATTGATTACTTAGCGCAAGCTGAATCAGCGCGCTAGTATACGTTAATCTGGGAAAAATTTATATGGCTTTTCTTAATAAGGATAGCGAATGTATCGCCAAATAATTTTGCTGTCAGGTGAGCATAAGGCTTGCATGGAAGCCGTTGAGAAACTGATGAAAGTTCGAAGCGGTGATACGGATAACCCGATAAATGTCATTTTAACAGCGGATTACAAAGAGTGCCTGGGGCAGGAATTTGATATAGCGGTTGTTGATTTATTTGAACCGTTTGACGCGAATGCTTTTGGCGCTATCACGGGAACGATTCGTGGTGGCGGCGCATTGATTATGCTTGTGCCTGAAAAGACAAGGTTTCCACAGAGTTTGTTTTTGCAGCGGTTTTACCAGATTTTAAAAAATGGCAGGTATGATTCGGTCATCCAGCAAATCAGCCTGGATAAAAAAAATCAGAAAAACCTTTCTTTACCAGTTTTTGATCCGAAAAAAAACACGTATTCAACAGCAGGCCAGCAAAAAGCCATTCAGGCAATTATTCACGTTGTCACGGGGCATCGCCGCAGGCCGTTATTAATCAGTGCAGACCGGGGGCGTGGTAAATCGGCAGCATTGGGCCTGGCTGCAGCAGCATTAATTGAACAGCGTCAGTGTCAGCACATTATCGTGTGTGCGCCCAGCAGGAAAACAGCCGAAGTGGTTTTTCGCCACGCAGCAGATACAAAGGGTTTATGTTTTTATGCGCCTGATGAGTTGCTCCGGCAATCAGTCAAAACAGATTTATTATTGATTGATGAGGCTGCAGCCATTCCGCTTTCTTTGTTAAATCAGCTTCTGAAAAAATATTCACGGATTGTGTTTGCTACGACGTTGCACGGCTATGAGGGTAGTGGACGGGGTTTTGTGGCCCGCTTTCAAAAAACGCTGGATCAAAAAACCGCTGGCTGGAAGCATTGCCAGTTACACAAGCCTATCCGCTGGTCGGAAAATGATCCGCTGGAAACGTTTACCTTTGATGCCTTATTGCTAAATGCAGAGCCTGTTGATGGCTCAATCATTAAAAATACCCAGCTAGCTAATTGCGATTTTTCACTGCTTAATAAATCAGATTTAATCAAACAGGAATCACGGCTAAGCAGTTTGTTTGGCTTGTTGGTTGCAGCGCACTATCAAACAAAACCCTCTGATTTACAGCAGTTGCTTGACGATGAAACTATTTCACTTTTTATTATTGAACATGAGGAAAATATTGTAGCAACAGCATTGGTCGCCAGAGAAGGTGGTTTTGACCAGGGTATGGCACAGAAAATATTTGCCGGGATACGACGCCCTAAAGGAAACCTGGTTGCCCAGGCTTTGGCTGCTAATGCGGGTTTTGAGAATGCACCGTGTCTTATCGGCGATAGGATCGTGCGGCTTGCTGTCCATCCGGATTTGCAGCGGCAGGGGTTTGGTAGCGCATTACTGGATTATATTGTTAATCAATCCAATGCGGATTATGTAAGTTGTAGTTTTGGTGCTACAGCGGATTTACTAAAATTCTGGAAACAGGCTGGATTTTTGCCAGCAACGCTGGGCGTAAAGCGTGATGCCAGTAGTGGGGCCCATTCAGTAATCCTGTTAAAAGGAAAGACCAAGAAAGGGCAGCAACTGGCCCAGGATGCAAATGCTCGATTTATCATTCAGTTTCCGCATATGCTGTCAGATACTATGCGTGACCTTGAAGCCGATGTGGTGTGCCAGTTAATGCAGGCTGATAAGAGTATAGCTTTGAGTCAGTCAGAGAAAAATGAAATTGCCGCTTTTGCCAAACAACAACGAAGCTATGAAAATAGTTTTTATGCGCTATGGAAACTGGTGTGTTGCAGCGCATTATTTGAAAACCTGACTGTGCTTGAGCGTGATATTTTAATCATGAAAATTTTACAAAAACAACCATGGCAGGTAATCACTGAAACGGTGAAACAGAAGATTAGCGGAAAAAAACAGGGTCTGCTGGTGTTGCGCGAGGCTATAAAAAAGCTAATTCACTAGGATCTGTACCAGCTTATCGGAGTTGGCGGGCATTTTGTCTTGCCCCTGTAAGTATCATAAATAGTTTGTACTACAGTTTTGTGTATGAATACAATGTTCGATACAAACAGTTTAATTGCCAAATACCACAATACAACAGCCCTATCGCATACAACCAAATCATTGCTTAACATGATAAGTTCTGGTTTGTTTTATGCGGCAATGTTCAGTTTTTTTGTTTCTTTATTCTTCACGGTGTTTTTCACAACAGGTGAAAACATTAGCGGTTTTTGGGTTTTAATTACAGGCTGGCTGGGTTTTGTTATTTTCCAATTTGCCTGGTTTGCCAACCCCTTAAGTTTACTGGCTGTTTTAATAATGAAAAAGAGGCCTGTTATAGCGTTAATACTTTGTACGTTGGCAGTGGCACTGGCGTCTATGGGTTTTCTGTTTAGTGAAATTCCTACTGCGAAAGGCGCTGAGAAGATTTTCATCAAGGAATATGGCCTGGGTTTTTATTTCTGGTATGCAGCACAGTGGTTTTTAC
>CAZPEE010000237.1:1853-3908 GCA_964585525.1 uncultured Cocleimonas sp. | reverse complement strand
TCAAAAGTGCACTGCGGATCAACTGGTGTGCCCGTTCGATTGAACGCATCGGTGCGCATTCTCAGAATATTTGTGAGTACGTGATTTATCTGGTGAAAGGAAAAGATGTGCGCCATACCAGCCTCGAACACATCCGCTCCAAGTATTTTCCGCATGATGAAGAGCAACCAGGTGGCCAGGATCAATAATCGCTTACCATGTATACACTGTTACTGATAGAAGATGACCATGCCATTCGGCAGATGCTGAAGATGTTCCTTGAATCAAAAAACTACCGGATATTTGAAGCAGAAGATGGCAAACAGGCACTGGTGCAGCTCAATCAAACAACCTTTGATTTAGTGGTGCTTGACTGGATGTTGCCAGACACCGACGGTATACAGTTAATGCGGCAAATTCGTGACATGCCTGTCCACAAGGAATTGCCTATTTTGATGCTCACTGCACGTGCCGAGGAAAGCGACAAGATTACCGGCCTGGATAAAGGCGCGGATGATTACATGACCAAACCGGTTTCCTTGAAAGAGCTGGATGCACGTATCCGTGCGCTGATTCGTCGCACACAGGGTTTAAATCAGGAACAATGCCTCGAACTGGCCGGAATCCGGCTTAACCCGGAAAATGCAGACGTGTTTATCCAGGAAAAAGCCGTTAAAATAGGCGGCATGGAATATAAACTGTTGTACTTTTTCATGAGACATCCCAATCGCCTGTATAGCCGTGCGCAGCTACTTGACCGGGTTTGGGGACAAACCGTTTTTGTGGAAGAACGCACCGTGGATGTACACATTATGCGACTGCGTAAAATACTTAAAAAACATGCGCTTCACAACATGTTACAAACCGTTCGTGGCACGGGTTACCGCTTCTCGGAAGCTGGCATGGATAGCTAATGCTTAAGGGCCACGACTACTGGAGCCTGGAGCGCTGGCGATTTTTACTGGTGTTGTTTGGCGCTCTTCTCGGTGGTGTGCTAAGTGGTTATTGGCAGGCAAGTTTGATTGTCGCCTTGCTTGTCTACATTATCTGGCTGCTTTATAAATTACAACAACTACATAACTGGTTAGAGAAGGGCAGCAGTATCACGCATGTGCCGGATAACGATGGCATCTGGGAGCGTATTACTTACCATATCCTGAATACCAAAAAGAAAAGCAACACCCGCAAAAAACGCATGTCGAACCTGCTGAAACGTTTTCAGGGGATTATCACCAGCCTGCCTTATGCCACGGTCGTGCTTACCGGAAAGAATGAAATTGACTGGGCGAATAAAGCCTCCAGCCAGCTGCTACGGCTTAATCTTAAAACCGACAGGGGGCAGCGGATTGATAACCTGTTCCGTGTACCAAAACTGCATAAGTTACTGGAAAAGAACAAGCAAAAAGAGATTGAAATTACCTCACCCTACAACGACCGGGTAAAACTGGCCATCCAGCTGATTCCGATTGAAAATGACCTGAAATTACTGATAGCGCGGGATATCAGCGAGCGGGTTCAACTTCAGGAGATGCGCAAAAATTTTATTGCGAATGCATCCCATGAGCTACGCACGCCTTTAACGGTGATTGCCGGTTATCTTGAGATGATGCAAGCTGATCAGCATTTGCCTGAATCATTAAAAACCGCCGTGGGTGCAGCTTCAGAACAATCCAGCAGGATGCAGGGTATTATCGAAGATTTGCTCACCCTGTCCCGATTGGAAAACTCGGAACTGGATGAAGAAAAAGTCACTGATATTCCCATGGCAAAGCTGATTGAGACCATATGCGACAATGAAAAATCACTGGATAAAAGCGCCCACAAGATCCATCCACAACTGGATGACTCACTCACCATAAAAGGCATTGAACTCGAATTAACCAGCGTATGTACCAACCTGATTCACAATGCAATCCGTTATACACCCGCAGGAACCGACATCACCATCAGTTGGCAACAAGCAAATGGCAAAGCAGTATTTACGGTTGCCGACAAAGGCGAAGGAATAGCGCCTGAACATTTGCCCCACTTGACCGAGCGCTTCTACCGGGTTGATAAAGGACGTTCACGGGATGC
>CAZPEE010000237.1:0-1753 GCA_964585525.1 uncultured Cocleimonas sp. | reverse complement strand
TGGGTATTGAGCAAGATAAAGAGCCACGGGTTTTTGGTGGAGGGCTGAATTATTTTCATCCAGAGAACTGGATTTCGGGGCGCACCATTATCCGTCTGATTTTGCAAGGCACGGGGTTTTATTGGCGCGGCAGGAAAAATACGCTGAAACACCAGCTTGTTGAAAATGACATCAGGATTACCGGTTTGCCCGCGTCTTTTGAGGGTTTCACCTTGCTGCATTTAAGTGATTTGCATGCCGATATGTATCCGCCAGCGCTAGACGCACTCATTGCCAGGGTAAAGCCTCTGGATTACGATATCTGTGTGATGACAGGTGATTACCGGGCAAGGACGTTTGGTTCGATTGATGCGGCCGTTGATTCGATGACTTATTTGCTTGAACATCTGAAATCACCCGTCTATTCGGTATTGGGCAATCACGACAGTGTGCGGATGATCCCGCAACTGGAGCAAGCCGGTTGCCAGTTTTTATTAAATGAAACCGTTCAAATAAAAAAACAAGGTGAAATAATATCTCTGGCAGGAATTGATGATGCACATTATTACCGGGTTGATAATATCGAAAAAGTAGCAGAACAAATTGATCCCGGCCATGTCTCCATCCTGTTATCGCACACGCCTGAGATATACCGCCAGGCGGCACATGCCGGTTTTAACTTAATGCTCAGTGGTCATACACATGGAGGACAGATTTGTTTACCTGGCGGTATTCCTGTGACCCTGGATGCCACCTTGCCACGGCATATGGGGTCAGGTGCATGGCAATATGGAAAACTTCAAGGCTATACATCCAGGGGGGCAGGAACCAGTATTGTGCCCGTGCGGATCAATTGCCTGCCCGAGATTACTTTGCACCGTTTGCAAAGCACCTGAAAACAAGTTTGAATTAATTTTAATACGGTTTCTTTCTGATTTTTAGTTTATAAAGTATACGAGAGAAAACCAGGTTAAAAACGATAAAAACAAAGACCAGTATCAGGATTTGCTGCCATTCCAGCCCAAAAACGGGAGCAACGGCGAGCAAAGGAAACAATGATTCAGGAATCTGGTCAAGTCCAATTGCCTGGCTGCTGGGTTTTAATCCCAGGCGACGTTTACTGAAACTGGAAAGCAAATCACCCAACATGGCACTGGCACCGATAATCAGGCCGATTTTCCACGAAAAGCCGAGAATAACGGCGGCGATAATGCTAAAAACTAACGCAAAAAAAATTCCCCTGATGGTCTTGGATGAACCCAGTAAAGGTTTTCCATCAAAGAAACAGATTCCAAAATCAAGCGGGAAAGCCCACCGGGACTTGAATACCCAGTGGGCGAAAACCGGTGCGCCATTTGCAATGATAATAATCGATAAAAGCTTTAGTTCCTGCATGAGTTTAGTTGTTGTTGATTGGGTATGTTATTTAATTATACAAACGTCATGCTGCACTATACGGATCAAAAACCTATTTAGTCATCTCATCAAGTGCTTTACGTTGTTTCTCCGCAGCTTCCTGTATTTGACGTTCCACATCTTTGGCTTTATCAAGTGCTTTTAATTGATCGTCAATAATCGTTTTGGGTGGGCTTGTTGTTAAGTCAGTTTTATTGCTTGAAGGCTGGCTATCACAGGCGCTCAGTGTACAGCCAAGCAAGAGTAATATTAAAAATGATTTCATGTTGTTTCCCTATAATGGAATTTATTTTAACCCGAATTCGTGATTTCAATGCGGATAACAGGGCGTAAGATATTGGTTTAGCACGGGATTTTA
>CAZPEE010000236.1:2773-3911 GCA_964585525.1 uncultured Cocleimonas sp. | reverse complement strand
CTCATGTTGTTTTCATCAGCAACCGTTGTTTTTGCGGATACCGCAACGACTACAGCTGCTACAAGCTCCACAACGATAAGAACAACAGCGCAACCGGGCAGTTCAGAAAAAACTTCACCGGCAACGGTTTCTGCCCATGCTGCATTGATGTCCAGCAAAAAGGATAACGATCCAAATGCGCCACTCTGGAACAAAGAACAGGCCAGGCAAGCTGCACTTGAAAAAAAATATAAGGATGCAATTGCTGCCGACCCCGAAAACAAAAAAAATTACGCCTATCTGGCGGGTGTCTACCTTGCCAATAATAAATCGTCAAAAGCAATAGATGCTTATCAGGAAGCAATCATGCATGACCCGGAAAACCCCAAGCTGTTTGCAGCACTGAGTATTGCCTATTTGCACCAGTCTAAATTTGGCATGGCTAAAGCCATGGCTGACCAGGCGCTAAAAATTGATCCTTCGCTAAAATCCGTGAACAAGATCAATGACTATATTGTTGCCAAAAAAGCCGTGGTTGATGCTGCTTCCAAAGTGCCTGCGGGTGGTAAAATACCTGATATGTCACGTTTTGATACAGGTTCCGGGCATGGTAAAAAGACAAGCCACGGGGCACTGAGGTCACCGGGTGCAACAGTTGAAAAACCTAAAAACACATCACATCAAAATGTTAATTAAACAAGTTTGGCTATGTTGAGGGAATCTTTCAGAAGGGGTGTCCTGTTATTGTTGTTTCTACCACTGTTGGTAATGTTGTCTTGCAGCGAACATAGTGGCCACGAAATACGTGATTTTACGGGTGATTACCAGTTTAAATCTGGCATTGCCGAGTTCTTTAATTGTGCTGACCGAAAACGCTATTTTGTTGCCAAGTCTGGTGTTTACCAAGTGTTGATAGATAAGTTCCAAGCACTGTCATTAAAAAATGACGACGATGCTTATCTTCGGGTGAAAGGCTATTTAACCCAGGAAAAAATGATGGACGGTATCGACCCGGAAACGGTTTTTGTTCCTGTAGAGTTTATTAGTTTTGATAAAAACCGCGGCTGTGATAAGCCAATCAAAACGCGGCTAGCAGGCAGGCTCTCTGTTTTAGATTAGAACCTACCGTAAAGGAACAGTTGTGTGAACAAAAAATGTG
>CAZPEE010000236.1:0-2673 GCA_964585525.1 uncultured Cocleimonas sp. | reverse complement strand
CCCATTAGTGGGTAAATTCAACCCAGTGGTATTTAGGGTCTTCAGTTGCACGAGTCCAGTAAAGGTTACCCGAATGGCGCCAGGGATCAAGTATAATACCATCTTTAACACCATGTCCCTTGGCAGCAACAACCAGCGTATTATGTTCCCGCCAGTAATTATGTCTAAAGGCTACTGCATGCATAAAATGCAACGATTTCATTGGGCGGTTTAATTGTTCACCAAGGTCCCTGGTCCATTGATAACATAGACCCCGTGGGCGTTTTCCGTAATTAACCAGTACGTTGTGGTACAAAGGCGGGTAGGTCAAACCATAGCGGTTGGCAAGTACCTTTGGATATAAAACAGCTTCACGTGCAACAAACTTTGCCTCATTAGGCTCAATGTTAGGCCCTAATGACATGATCGCGTTATACAGGTTGTTTATTTTTTGAGAATCTGCTGGTTCAATCGCTTTAACAACCGTATTCCCTTTTTTGCTGAGATGGACATCTTTGAAATGAACTGAACCACAGGCTGACAGGAAAAAGAAAGTCGATACGATTATGATAGTGCGCAGAGTGATGAATTGTTTGTTCATTGTACTGATATATTACTCGTAGTTTGTTCTGGTTGGGCAATGACTGTATTGGCAAACTGTGGTTTGTAGGGTTTCCAGTCATAATCCGGGTCATCCACTGTTTTTACCCAGTAAAGTGTACCGGAATGCCGCCAGCCGTCCAGTATATAGGCATCTTTAATACCTTTACCTTTAGCTGAAACAGCTATTACATTGTGTTCAACAAACGTTCCCTGATTGGCTACAACACGGCGCAATGTCAAGGTATTGTAGTGCCGTCCGGTAATCAGGTGTTTGGTCATATCCTGTGCCCAGTGGAAACACAGGCCGCGCTTCCTCTTGCCAGTATTCACCAGTACATTCTGGTAGTTGGGTGGCCACATTAGCTGGTAATCATTCGCCAGGTACTTAGGGTAAAGTACCGCTTCCCGTGCAACAAAGCTGGCCTCATTTCTGTCGATATTGGGGCCAAGCTCCATAATCGCATTGGTTAGCATTTCAATTTTAGTTTGATCAGTTGAGTCGATGGCAGAGACTACGGTACGTCTATTTGCCGGGTCAAATGAAACATTATCAAAATGAACCGGGTAGGTGACTGGGCTACTACAACCAGCCATCAAAATAGCAAGCAAGGCTGGTAGTAATGTTTGTGTTAAAGGGTGTTTAATAAACTTCATAATTTACCGTTTTGTCAGTATTTGTTTGCGCTTTTTAGTTGAACTATACTTGTTTCGTAAAATGCATTAAATAATTAATGTCAACATCATCGCCCAGTTTATAACTTTGCAGCAGCGGGTTATACGTCAATCCTTTCATGTTTTCAAGCGCCAGGCCCGCTTTTCTAGCCCAGCTTTCAAGCTCGGAAGGGCGAATAAACTTTGCGTATTCGTGTGTCCCTTTGGGCAGCATGTTCATAATATATTCTGCACCGACAATTGCAAGTGCGAATGATTTAGGATTACGGTTGATGGTTGAAAAAAACACATGACCATCGGTTTTCACCAGTTTTGCACAGGCCGCAATAACTGAGCCAGGGTCAGGCACATGCTCCAGCATTTCCATGCAGCTTACGACATCAAATTCGCCGCAATGTTTCTCAGCCATCTCCTCTACAGTGATTTTTTTGTAGCGAACATCCACACCGGTTTCAAGTGCATGCAACTCGGCAACTGAAAGCGGTGTTTCACCCATGTCGATGCCGGTTGTTTTTGCACCACGTAAAGCCATGCTTTCTGCCAGGATACCGCCACCACAGCCGACATCAATCACTTTTTTGCCTTTTATGCCACCAGACTTTTCGTCAATATAGTTAAGCCGTAGCGGGTTGATGTCATGCAAGGGTTTGAATTCGCTGTCGGTATCCCACCAGCGATGTGCAACCTCTTCAAACTTTTTAATTTCGTTTGGATCAACGTTAGCCGGTGTTTCATTATGTTGCTGTGCCTGCATTGCGAGTTCTCGTACTTTAATCAATAAGTACGCTATTATATAGAATCTGGACTCAAACGTGACACTAAATACATCCTGATGATTCGATTCTTACCCGGCATTTTACTGATACAGATTGCAACCATTGCGCTGGTATTGCTAGCACCTGATAATTTACAGGGTATTGCCTGGTTACGGCTGCTTATTCCATTGCTTGTTGTCGGTTTTTTCGCTGCATTCTGGTTTGCTGCAATTGCAAAACATAAAAGCAAGGATGATATTTTAAAACTAAAAGAAGCGCATGCGCGGGAGCGCGAGAAAATACAGATTAACGCAGAACGTGCCAAAACCCGTATCGTTAAAAAAACACAGCAGCAAATCACACATGAAACCAAAATTGCACATGGTAAGGCTAACTTTAAAGTCGGGGCTGCTTTGGCAGGCGTGATGGGCTTAGGCGCCTTGATGTTACTCACCCAGTTTTTGACACTGGGTGTCTTTACGCTGACAACAGCGGGGGGTGCTCTAGGTGGTTATTTGTACCGGGGGCGTAAAGAGCGAAATAATCATTTACGGTTAGACCAGCAGAATGGACAACAAAACGAGCAACAAAATCTGATACAGGCAACAGCAACGCCGCCCAAATTAATCCCGGCAGAAAAAATAAAAAAAAGTTAGGCGGTTAA
>CAZPEE010000235.1:0-3923 GCA_964585525.1 uncultured Cocleimonas sp. | reverse complement strand
ATTTATGCCGAAAGTTTTTTCTTTAGTAATTCATTCACTTGCGCCGGATTCGCCTTTCCCTGTGACGCTTTCATCACTTGTCCGACAAAAAATCCGAATACTTTTTCTTTGCCGCTGCGGTATTGTTCAACTTGCGCTGCGTTATTGGCGATGATCTCGTCAATCATGGCTTCGATTGCGCCAGAGTCTGTGATTTGTTTTAAACCCTTGCTTTCGATCACTTCATCAGCATCTTTTCCTTCACCAACCCATAGTGCCTGGAACACTTCCTTGGCGATTTTTCCGGAGATGGTTTTGTCAGCAATACGCTGAATCAAGCCTGTTAGCATGTCTGCCGTTAGGGGAGACTGGCTAATATCAAGGTCGTTATTATTCAGGTGGCTGGAAAGTTCGCCAGTTACCCAGTTTGCGGTCAATTTGGCTTCGCCTGTTGCTTTTGCTACCGACTCAAAATAATCGGCAACGGCACGGCTTGCCGTTAAAACGCCTGCATCGTAGTCATTCAAGCCGTATTCATCCATAAACCGCTGGAATTTTGCGGCAGGCAGTTCAGGCAGGGATGCGCGTACCGACTCCAGAAACTCATCGGTAATGTCTACCGGAAGTAAATCAGGATCAGGAAAGTAGCGGTAATCATTCGCTTCTTCCTTTGAGCGCATGGAGCGGGTTTCATTCTTATCAGGATCATAAAGTCGGGTTTCCTGCACCACCTCACCACCCTCTTCGATAATATCAATCTGGCGTTCAATTTCGATGTTGATGGCACGCTCAACAAAGCGGAAGGAGTTGATATTTTTAAGCTCGGATCGTGTGCCTAATTCTTTTTGCCCTTTGGGACGCACCGACACATTGGCATCGCAGCGGAACGAACCTTCCTGCAGGTTGCCATCGTTAATGCCAAGGTACTGCACCAGTTCATGGATTTTTTTCATGTAGGCGACGGCTTCTTTGGCGGATGACATATCCGGCTCGGATACGATTTCCAGAAGCGGCGTACCAGATCGGTTCAGGTCGATACCGGTCATGCCCGCATAATCTTTGTGCAGAGATTTACCTGCATCCTGCTCCAGATGTGCGCGGGTTACGCCAATACGTTTGGTGTCGCCATTTTCCAGCGGAATATCAATATGCCCCAGCTCCACAATCGGTTTGTCAAACTGGCTAATCTGGTAACCCTGGGGTAAATCCGGGTAAAAATAGTTTTTGCGTGCAAATACATTGCCGCGTCCAATCGGGGCACCAATGGCAAGGCCGAACATGGTCGCCATGCGCACTGCTTCGCTATTCAACACCGGCAAAACGCCCGGCATGGCAAGGTCTACGATATTTGCCTGGGTGTTGGGCTGTTGTCCATATTCGGTAGAAGAGCCGGAAAATAATTTGGATTTTGTTGAAAGCTGGGCGTGTATTTCAAGGCCGATGACGGTTTCCCATTCCATGTTATTTTTCCTCCGCGAACGCCGCTGGCACCTGTGTATGCCAATCGCTTACTTGCTGGTATTGGTGTGCCAGATTCAATATTTTAGCCTCATCAAAATAGTTGCCAATGATTTGCAAACCAACCGGCATACCATTGCTGGTGCCTGCTGGGACAGACATGCCGGGCAGACCAGCCAGGTTTAATGACAAGGTATAGATATCCGACAGGTACATGCTGATCGGGTCATCTGATTTCTCACCGATTTTAAACGCAGTCTCGGGGGCAACCGGCCCCATGATCACATCCACTTTCTCAAATGCCTGCTTAAAATCGTCACTGATCAGGCGGCGGATTTTTTGCGCCTTTAAATAGTAGGCATCGTAATAACCGGCCGAGAGCGCGTAAGTGCCGGTCATGATGCGGCGTTTAACTTCTGCGCCAAAACCTTCGCCACGCGAGCGCATGTACATATCGGTTAAATCTTGCGGGTCGGCACAACGATAACCATAGCGCACCCCGTCAAAACGCGACAGGTTAGATGAAGCTTCTGCCGGTGCAATCACATAATACGAAGGAATTGCCAGGTTCATATTGGGCAGGCTAATCTGCACAATTTCCGCGCCCAGTTTTTGGTATTCATCAAGCGCTTTTTGAATCACATCAGCCACACCGGCATCAAGCCCCTCACCAAAGTATTCTTTGGGTACACCAATTTTAACGCCCTGCAACGAATCATCGAGGCTTGCCGAAAAATCAGGCACATCTCGCTCAACACAGGTTGAATCTCGCTCATCAAAACCTGACATTGCCTCAAGCACCAGCGCACAATCTTCTGCACTGGTCGCAAACACACCGCCCTGGTCAAGGCTGGATGCGTAGGCAATCATGCCGAAACGTGATACACGGCCGTAGGTCGGTTTGATGCCGGTCACGCCGGTAAAGGATGCTGGCTGGCGGATTGAACCTCCGGTATCTGTGCCGGTTGCAACAGGGATAAGCCGTGCCGCTACTGCCGCCGCACTACCACCGGATGAACCACCCGGCACACGTTCTACATCCCAGGGGTTTTTTACTGCGCCGTAGTAGGAGTTTTCATTGGATGAACCCATCGCAAACTCGTCCATATTGGTCTTGCCAAGCATCGGCATACCAGCGGCATTGAGCTTTTCAACCACTGTTGCATTATACGGCGCGATAAAATTATCCAGCATTTTAGAACCGCAGGAAGTACGCACGCCATCGGTACAAAACAGGTCTTTATGTGCCATGGGAATACCCGTCAGTGCACCCGCAGAACCGGCGGCTATTTGCTCATCGGCTGATTTGGCGGCAGCCAGTGCCTGATCGGCTGTTATCGTGATAAAGGCATTAAGCTCATCATGATCGGAAATACGATCCAGAAAATACTGGGTCAGCTCAACGCTGGAAAAATCACCGGCTTTTAGGCCCGAGGCTAATTCTTTTATACTTTTATTTATCATATTTTATTAGCCCCTGCCTCAATCCAGAACTTTAGGCACAAGGAACAAGCCATCCTGTACCATGGGCGCATTGCTCATCAACTTTTCGCGCTGGTTGGTTTCTGTTACCACATCATCACGCAAGCGCTGCATCGCATCCTGTGGATGCGCCATCGGTGTAATATCATCGGTTTTAGCGGCATTCATTTGCTCGACCAGACCAAAAATACTGGAAAGGTCTTGCGAATACTGCCCGATGTTTTCTTCCTGGATGGAAAGCCTTGCAAGATAAGCGATTTTTTTAACTTCGTCAGGTGTCAGAGACATAGGTTTACCTGTTTTAACATTGAATATTCATTGTACTAAAAGTGTTTCTCACTAAATGGAGTTAATCACCAAATGTAGTTACCAAGCAGTTTAGCGAGCCTGAAGGCTCACCTCCGGTACTATCGGGGCAATGAATACCTATTTATATGAGGCGTGAAATTTAACACATAGCGAGCCAACAGGAAATGGCTAAGATGGCTAAGATAACTCTTTAGGCCGCAATAATTGAACCAGCCTGGCTTCACACATCACCAGATCCTTCCAGTCAGCATCCAGCACTATTTTTGCCACATTGCCGGTAGTCAATAATTTACCGTTTTTCTGGCTATGGGTACGCCATAGAGCATCGCCGCAAAGGTGCACCAATACATCCTCCAGCGCCGGGTTATGTCCGATCAACATCACACTACGGATTGATTCCGGCTGCTTGCTTAACATATGCAACAAACTGACCAGGTAGGCCGCATATATATCGCGGTTCCAGATGACGGATTGTGGCAAAACAGACAAGGCTTCGCAATAAACATGACAGGTTTGTTTGGCACGGATGGCAGGCGAGGCAATGATTCTCTGCGGCTGCCAGCCAAGCTGTTTTAATGAGCCACCGATACGGCGGGCATCACGCAAACCACGCTGACTCAAGGGGCGCTCAAAATCACTGGCAGCATCGGTGTCCCACGCCGATTTGGCATGGCGGGCAAGGTAGAGTGTTTTTA
>CAZPEE010000234.1:0-3966 GCA_964585525.1 uncultured Cocleimonas sp. | reverse complement strand
TAATTCATTATGTTATTACTTGTAATAAGCGGTCAACTGAGGATTCTAGGATTATACAACGAGCTACTGGGTTGTTTTCAATGCCTTCATATAATCGGCATTAAGTCTTTTTAAGTTTCCCTTGTTGATGATAAGTTCAGTGGGTGGTATTGCATTGCGCCCACTTTTCTTCTGGATTAACGTCATGCTTTGTTCGCCCCGGATAATTAGATTTTCTGCAGGTTTTACTTTGTCCAGTGATTCCTGAAGGTCTTCTATCGGCGTTTGTTCCTGATTCTTTTCTTCCTTATTTGTAAATTGGTTTTTCTCTTGTTTAGCATGGTTTTTTATTTTAAAGCGTCCATTGTCTGTTTTAGTAACTTTGTCATGGGTAACGACTTTGGGTATTTTTATCGTTTCTTCTTTATCGTAAATGAGTACTTTTAGTAGAAATGCCAGCCAGAGAAATGCAGTGAGTATGATTAGAAAAAACTCAGGGCGAAGATAAAACTTGATTGTTGTTTTTTTTGAGTTATTCCTCATTAGAGAGCCTTTTTGTGGCTATTATTTTGTTTTGTTGAGTATTGGAGTATCCCTTTCAAATAGCGCTTCATAGCTTAAACGCGCAAGTTCCCTAATATGTCGACTCTGTAATGATGATAAAGTTTTATAAATTTCAGTTTTTTCTTCTACACTGGCTTCAAAGTGAGGTTTGATTTTCTTTCCCTTGTAGAGTGAATCCATGGCAGTCAGTATCATGCCGGAGGCATAATATTCAGCCTGCCCCTTGGTCATGGGGTTGAGTGAAAAGATTAGCAGCTTGCTTAGCCAGATATTATGGCCTTCTCTGGTATTGGCAAGTTGAGAAAGATATGCGCCGAGTTCCTCCATGCTGTGGTCGATCATGTTCTCGTCAAGTTCCTTGAACACTGTTTTTTGCCACTTGGGTACTTTCCAGTCTTTTTTGTCAATCTGGTGATAGGCTTCGTGGTACTCAATGCTTGGCAGGAGTACATCGTCCAGCTTATCCAGGTCTGGAATTTCTACGGGTTCATGATTTGTGTGCTTGCGGTTTTTATCTTTTTTGCCAAGTAGAACACTAATGGCATCCAGCCCGCTGCCAAATACATTGTTGCTGCTGGCGCTATCATTGCGTTGTAGCGTTTGCTGCATTTTGCTGTTGCTAAGCCGTCTTTTGTCTTTGAGTAATTGTTTGACAGCCTTTTTGACTTTACGTAAATCGGCATCTTTGTAATAGATTTTTTTCAGGTCTTTTTTGTAGGCTTTGGTGATGGATTCTTCAATCTCATAGTAACCCTGCATCCAGTAGGGGATGATGTAGCTGCGACCCTGGAATGTGAGCGCAGGCAGTACCGATTCGGTGGTGAAGTGCTTGATTCGATCTAATAAGATTAATGAGCCAATACCGGTTTCACGGTAGGTTAGTCCCAGTGCACTGTCTACTGCAGGTACTTTATCCACACGTGTTGATAAAAATAGCGGTAGCTCAACCTCTTTTTTGTTGTCCGTTGTGTCGGCATAATAAAGCTGCTTGCGCTGTTTGACCTTGTAGGTAGTCATGATGGTGGTGCGGCAATATTCCGGCTTGTTGTCGCTCATCAAGGATTCCATCTTTTTTAGCATTAAAAGTTGTTCGATGGGTGCATCAATAAACGATGAGCAGGGCAGGCTGAATGATTTTGGTGACAGGTAAAAAGGAATATGCTGCTTGTCCAGCGCGATATTCACTTTTTTGAAGCCCAGAAGAATATCCCTGACTGAGACGGAAGAATCCTTGAGTTGATCAAGTTGTCCTGCCATCAAGTTGCGGATGTTGCCTGTTTCGGGTAAATCCCCCAGTATTTTTTGTTTTTCATCGGCAATTTCCTTGTCGATAACTTTTAGTGCTGTATCACTGCCTTCGTAGCGTAGTAATAGTTTACGGTGAATCAGGTCGCTGTAATAGGGCAGGTGGTTGGCAAAAATATTTTGTAGTTTGCGTTGTTGATACCAGTTGTTCAGGCTCCATGCGCTAAATAACAGGCCTGCCAGAAGCAGCGGATAAAATATGCGGGATTTAAAGCCAACCGCGCTAATGGGTGCTTTTTTGCTGGATTGGTTTTTTCCTTTTGTAAGCCGTTGCACCAGTGCTTTTCTAAAATCCTCATCCGGCACTGGATAGATTTTATTCTGGCGAAACCAGTCCAGCGTTTTCTGCTTGATTTTAAGGTAACGCAACGCCAGCAAATAGCGTAATGGATAAATCCAGCCCTGGTACTGCGAAGCGTCTTCAAAGGCATCGTTTTGCATTGCCAGGCTTTTTTCTGGATGCTTGTTCAATTGCGAGAGTATAAGCTGGTTTAACATTAGTTTAAGCCCCGCATAATTGACTGAACCGTTTTAATCCTTTGGCTGCTGCTTTGTGGAATATAACAATTGGTGGCATCAACCAGTGATTCTGCCTTTTGGCGAATGTTATCGTCAGAAATGGATTGCTTCAAGCCACGCCGGAAGCCACTCCAGTCCCAGCCGCATATATATTCTGGCATCAGCTTAAAACGGGTAGCAACATTATTGAGTGCTATTTTGGCTTTTTTATTGTTATGGTTTTGCATGTAGTAAATACCTGCCAGAGTGTCCTTGATCTGCTTATAGCCATCGGTAAGCAGGCCGCTACTGTTGATTTCTTCGTGCAGTGTCTGGAAAGTGTCCAGGTCGATATTGGCAGTCACATAGGTTTCCATCAAGTCCAGCTCAATTTCTGACATGACTTGTAAAACAGCCGGCGTTTTGTCTTTCTCCTGGCGTAAAATTGCGCGTGCTTTTTCCAGTTCGCTGGTGGCAGTTTCAAGGTCATCAAAATAAAGCCACGCCAAAGCGCCAGATTCACGGTGGCGTGCCGCAACATAGGTCGATTTGAAATGGTATTTTTCGATGTAACGGGTGGCTTCCTGGAAGCACTGGTATTTGGTTTGTGCGCTGGCAATATCGCCTGCCTGATGGTCAACAGCCGTCAAGTACCAGTAGATACTATTGATATAGGTAGGGTCGCCGGTGCATTGTAATTTACGGGCGTGTTCAATGGTTTTTTCACGGTTTTTCTGGCGGAAGAAGCACTCGGTGGCAAAGTCTTCCATATCCGCTTTGATTTTGTATTCGGACTTGCGCCAACTCAATTCCTGACCAATTTTGTCGATGGATTTTTCCAGCTTACCGCAATCTTTCTCTTTGCTGATCACCGCACGGTAAGCATCCATCAGTAGCACCACTTCCTTGCGTTTTTCGCCGGGTGCAGAAGGGATGTCTTGTGGCGCACATTGCACAGGTGGTTCCAGGGAACATTGGAAGATAGGGTTGCCATCTTTGCCATCACCTTTTTTATGACCGCCACCTTTTTTGCGCAAGCGGCTGAGTGCGCCGGGCTGCATTAAGGATTGCATAAATTCCATCGGTGTCTGGTTGCTGGCAGAAGATGCCCGGCTGAAATCAAAACTAAGCTCCGGGTTTTGTTCCTGCAAGGTGGTGACAATCTGTACCATTTGCTGTTTTGCCAGCCATTGTGTAAAGGCAAATTGGGGTGCTGCGCCCGGCGTGGCTTTTTGACTTTGCTGTGTTTTGATCTGGCTGATTGGAAGTTGCTCTGGCTTGCTGATTGACTTCCATAAAAAACTGCCAGCCAGCACCATTAAAATCAGTGGAACAAAGGTGTAAAGCAAAAAACGGCTGCGCGTATGGTCGCGCTTTTTTTCAATACGCTGCTGCAATGCTTCGCCGCGCTCACTGGTGCGTTGTTCGGCTGCTTTTACTGTTTTCTGGTAGGCTTGTTTTGCCTCGTTTGCATGGCTGGTTTTGCGTAGCAGTTCGGCTTGCAGGAAAAGTAATTCAGGATTTTCCGGTTGTGCTTCAAGCTTTGCGTCAACGCTTTTAAGTAGCTCCTCAAGTGGTGCATCTGGCGCGATCCCCCAGGCTTGTTTGAGTTGTTTGAAT
>CAZPEE010000233.1:0-4002 GCA_964585525.1 uncultured Cocleimonas sp. | reverse complement strand
GATCAAGTCCAATTATTTTTAGCTTGCTAAATTATAATCGACTTAATCAGGATCTCCTTAATAAACGACAGATTTCAAATCTGACAGTTTGTACCTGAATGGTTTTGAAGAAAAATCTGGAGTCGATATTTGTCCAACCGTCTTCGCCAGATTTCCCAGAAATCCCATTCCCTTCACGAAACATTCGGGCTAAATACCTGAATCCATGGGTAAGGGTCCAGGAATACTTTCTACACCAAACAATTCACGATGATCGATGTATTAGCATTAGTTGAAGCAAAATATGTACCAAAACATCATGAGAAATCATATCTTATTGATATTAATGGAATAATTTATTTTTTATGATGAGATTATTAAACCCAACCGTTACAAAAACAACCCCGAACTGCCAAAATGGCGCTACCAAACCCCCACCCTTCTGCCATTTTGGCAGATTCTATGTTGTTATCTAAAATATTGATCTAAGTGAAGGTACGATTGCCTGAGATGGTCTAGTGTAGGGGTACATCAGATAACCAATGAAGACTCACCCGATGCTTTTACGCTTATACCACTGGATTGATAGCAAACTTAACCGCAAGTATATTGTGGGTATGGCCTCTGGCTTGGTGGCAATTTCCCTGCTATTCGCTTTTCTATTCATCAGCATGTACCAAAAACAATTAACCAGTGAACGGGCAAACACCTCCCTGCATTTAAACAAATTGTTACAAACCTCCCTGGAATACTTCATGCTAAACCGTGACCTGGCAGGAGCAAGCCAGATCATTAACACATTTGGCCAGCAGGATGAGATTAAAAATGTCATGATCCTTAATACCAAAGGTAAAATCCGGCTGGCAACCCGGAAACAGTTGATCGGCAGCCTTGATGAAGAAATAGGTAAGGCAAAAAGTGATTCCACAGTATTTATCAACACAGCCGGCAACGGTGAAATATTACGCAGCATCAACCCAATACATAATAAAGAAGAATGCCGTTTATGCCATGGAGACAAGATAGAAAATCCTGTTAATGGTGTCATGGTCGTTGATTTTGATGCCAGTGTTTTACGTGATCATGCACGTAAAAACACCCTGGCGTTAATGGGGGCCGGCTCTACCGTCGTCCTTATCACCCTGTTTGGTGGCTGGTGGTTTATGGGTCAATTTGTGTTAAAACCGGTTCACAAATTACTTAAGGCACAACAGGATTTTACCCATGGCAATTTAAGTAGGCGCGTCAATCTTACTGGCAATGATGAAATATCAAACCTGGGAAAATCATTTGACAATATGTCTGAAACCATTGAAAAACAATGGAATAGCCTTGAGAAACGACAGCAGTTTTTACAATCGTTGATTGACGGAATCCCCGATGGTGTACGGGTTATTGACCAGGAGTATAATATTATTTTGGCCAACCAGGCTTATCTGGAACAATCTGGAGATACCGCCGAAAACAAACTGATGGAAAAATGCTATGCAATACACCAGAGAACCGAACCCTGCATTCCCACCCTGGAGACCTGCCCATTGTTTGAAATAAAAAAACACGGCCAGCCTGTCAAGGCACTTCATCATCACATTAGCAGCGAAGGTGAAGAACATTCTGTGGAAATTTTCGCAGCACCCGTTGCTGGTGGCGAGGAATGGGGAAAGCCCCCTATCGTCATTGAAATTATCCGCGACCTTGAAAAATCAGTCAGTTATTCACAAGAACAACGACTCACTTCACTGGGCATGCTGGCCTCCGGTGTGGCACATGAAATCCATAACCCACTGGGTTCTATCCAGATTGCTTTTCAATCCATTGACCAGCTTATTGAGAGCGACAAACCCGTTTTAGAGCAGCTTAAATATTATATCACCCTGATCGAAGGCGAAATTGACAAGTGTGTTGATATCACGGGTCGCCTACTAAAACTGGGCAACCTGCCCGATACACACCTGCAACCGATTGACATAAAAAGCACCATCAGTGAAACATTATCCCTATTACGATGGGAAGCCGATTCTAAAGGGATCAGCATAGAAACGCATTTCCCCAAAACCTCCCCCCGTGTGTTAGCTACCGACAATGAACTGCGCATGATGATATTAAACCTTACCCAGAATGCCTATCATGCAATGCCAAATGGCGGTAAACTCAACGTTAATGTGGAGCAAGATGCAAATCAGGTCATTATCCGCATAAAAGATAGTGGCGTGGGCATTTCACAAAAAATGCAGAAACGCATTTTTGACCCTTTCTTTAGCCATCGTTCTGATCAGGAAAAAGGTACGGGCCTGGGCTTATCCATCACCAAGTCCATTGTTAAACACTTTAACGGTTCCATCGACGTTTACAGCGAATTAGGTCAAGGCGCTACCTTTACGATTGTGCTACCGAACGCCGATAGCCAGGCTGATTCAACTGTTGTACCCGCAAAGGAGTTTTAGGATGATTAACACAAGCTACGATACATCAAAACCTGTTGTTGCACCTTTCGGCAACAGCAAAGACGGTGACAATAACAACAGCAAACAAACCATTCACAACATCATGATTATCGAGGACGATGCAGTTTTTAATCAACTACTGGTCGCACACCTGGGTAAAAAAGGCTATTTAATCAATAGCGCAAAATCCTGGCAAGATGCCAAAACCTATCTGGATAGTAACGAACCTGACCTGATTCTACTGGATGTCAAACTACCGGATGCCAATGGCCTGGATTTACTCAATGAGCTCGCCCAACAATTACCCACCATTTTATTAACCGCCTATGGTTCTGTGCAAAACGCGGTGACTGCAATGCAACGTGGTGCAGCTGACTACCTAATGAAACCCATTAATATTCAAGAGCTTGAGCTGGTTATTGAACGTGTTTTAGAAAATGCTGCCATTCGCCGCGAACTGCAAGTCTGTAAAAACATTGCTGGCAAACAGACTGAAGGGCGCTTTGTCGGCGAAAGTGTAGTATTACGACAGGTTAAAAGCCATATTCAGGCAGTTGCAAAAAGTGATATAAATGTACTCATCCAGGGTGAAAGTGGTGCAGGCAAGGAGTTAATAGCGCAGGCTATTCATCAGGCAAGCCCTCGCGCTAAACGTAACTTTGTAGCGGTTGACTGCTGCACCCTGACAGAAGACTTGTTTGAGTCAGAATTATTTGGCCATGAGAAAGGCGCGTTCACCGGAGCCATTGCACAAAAAAAAGGCCTGATTGAAGGTGCCAAGGAAGGCACCCTATTTCTGGATGAAATTGGTGAAATATCACCCTCCATCCAGGCCAAACTGTTACGTGTTATCGAGACCGGGATTTTCAGGCGGGTTGGCGGCACCAAAGACTTGCGCGCCAATGTGCGTATCGTAGCGGCAACCAACCGCAACCTTGCGACAATGAGTGAACAACAACAGTTTCGTGCCGACCTGTTTTATCGCCTCAGCGCCTTTATTGTTGTCGCCCCGCCGTTACGCGAGCGCCTAGAAGATATCCCATTACTGGTTGAGCATTTCCTCAACAACCACAGTTTTTCCCGGCGCATCAATGTAACAGTAGAACAAAGTGCACTGAATGACCTAATGAACTACCACTGGCCTGGCAATGTCCGGGAGCTTAAAAATGTTATCGAACGAGCCATTATTTTGATGGGCGACCAGGACACACTTAGCCGTGAACATCTGATTTTTAATTACCCGGCAAACCAACAAGCCACTACTAATACACAATCAGGTCTGGTTTTACAATTTACAGACCAGCCAACACTGGAAGATATTGAAGAAACATACTTGAAAATGATGCTGGATAAATACGCCGGCCACCGTGGTAAAACAGCTCAGGCACTGGGAATTAGCGAGCGGACTTTATATCGCTTAGTCAAAAAATACGAGTAGGGGTTATTCCCAAATCCACACAAGATCAGTACAATGGCCAGTTATCTACCCACGCAATTGCGCTGTGGGTTTTTTCATGAGACTCACTGGAGAAACAACGTGGCTACTGAACGCACACTTTCAATCATCAAACCCGATGCT
>CAZPEE010000232.1:0-4013 GCA_964585525.1 uncultured Cocleimonas sp. | reverse complement strand
TGAAGCAATCTTACCAGTGTTACCTTGAAGGTGCTGACCCAATTGAATTTGCAAAAGAGCATAAAGAATTTGCACGTGCATTCGAGTCATTCCCAGGTGATGCCGATAAGCTTTACCCAGGCTGGAGAGAGAAGCTGGGTGTTCATAAATAAACAAATCGTTTATTTGTAAGCAAATCAAGAAAGCCCCTCTAGTCCTATTAGCGGGGCTTTTCTTTTCTAATGACACATTGTTTTTTTAAGAAAAATTTCTAAAGCGTGTTTTTAACCTAAAAGACACTCCGAAGGAAATGTTTCAAACGAATAAGATACAGGATACCAACGCCATGAGCGATATCGACATTAATCAATATAAAATCACCGAAGAACCTTATTACGAAGCGCAAGACGATGAAGTTACCTGGTATCAGGCTGCCTATGATGCTCGTTTGCCTGTGATGGTCAAAGGCCCGACAGGTTGCGGAAAATCCCGTTTTATTGAACACATGGCATACAAACTGGATAAGCCATTAATCACGGTAGCGTGTAATGAAGATATGACTGCTTCGGATTTAGTCGGCCGTTACTTACTGGATGCCAACGGTACTCGCTGGCTAGATGGCCCATTAACGGTTGCGGCACGTATTGGTGCGATTTGCTACCTGGATGAAATTGTTGAAGCGCGCCAGGATACAACGGTTGTCATTCACCCTTTAACCGATCATCGCCGAACCTTACCACTGGATAAAAAGGGCGAAATGGTTAATGCGCACCCTGATTTTCAGTTGGTGATTTCATACAATCCCGGTTACCAGAGTTTGATGAAAGAGTTAAAGCAATCCACCAAACAACGATTTGTAGCCATGGATTTTGATTATGCACCTGCCAGTGTTGAAGCCGGCATTATCGAAAAAGAAACAGGGATTGATGCCGATACGGCTAAAAAGCTGGTGAAAATAGGCGAAGCCGCCCGCAACCTGAAAGGCCATGGCCTTGATGAAGGTATCTCTACCCGATTACTGGTTTATGCAGCCAGCCTGATGAACAAAGGCATCAAAGCCCCTGCTGCCTGCCGCATGGCATTGGTACGCCCTATTACCGACGATGCTGATATTCGCCAGACACTGGATCATGCAATAGATACTGTGTTCGCGTAACCCTGTGATGAGCGTAACTGACGAAAAAACGCTTCCGGCTGAGCTTCAAGGCTTTCGTGATCAACTCAAATGTAGTTTTGAGCAAATTGATGACGTATTTGAAGACTGTATTCTCGACGCACAAAGAAGGTTAAGCAACCAGGGTATCAAAGATTACCTTGCGGGTGCCTCACTGGTGTGCATGATAGGTCGCGGCGTAGAACCGGTATTGCAATTTATGGAGGTCATCCCTGAATTAGCGCAACGACTGGGGGAAGACGTTATCAAACGGCTATCCGATAGTATCTGGGAAGTCTCCAGAACACCGAATGGTGTAGCAATCCCTCCTTTTATGGCGACCCTGCAAGAAGCTGGCAGACGCCTGAAAAGCATGGATCAGTTTAACCATTACCTGGACATTTTGTTTGACATGATGGAACGCACCACAGGCTCTATCCATGGCCACCACACCACCATGCCAAGCCCTGGTTTACCTGACCTGCTCAACCAGATACCTTATCTATTGAGCCAGGTGTCGCTCGAAGGTCTGCGTAACTGGATCGACTATGGTGTGCGTAACTATGGCGACCATCCCGAACGCCAGATTGATTATTTCACCCTGCAATCAGCCGATGCGCGCGCCATGTTACAGCGTGAGCGCCATGGTACGTTATTTGCCGACAACGAACGCAACCTGGGTATTTACTTACAAGCACTCTGGAATGATAAAGATTACCTTGTCCCCTATTCTACCGGGTTTGATGAGTTGCGGCAGCCCATTCCCTATTACGATAAGCTCGGCATGCGTATCCCCGATGTTTATGATGATGTGACGGATGATGAAGGTAATACACTGGTATCTGGTATTGACCGTTACCGTGCCGTATTAGCCCATATGGTGGCACACCGCCGCTGGAGTTCACAGTTAATTGCCGACAACTTCAGCCCATTCCAACGTATCTCAATCGAAACCCTGGAAGATTCGCGTATTGAATATCTTGCCATGCAAGAATACCCCGGCTTAAAAAAACTGTGGTTATCCTTACATCCTGTACCTGTGGAAGGTGAGTGTCATGAGCAGGGCGTATCCTGTATCCGCCATCGCCTGGCAATGCTTTCTTATGCCATTTTAAATGAAGCGCATGGTTATAAAGACAAGGATATCCTTATGACCGTAAAGGCCTTCCATGAGCTCATGGAAGCGTCAATAAAAACGGGCAAACCCACAGAAACAAAAGATATGGTGAACCTCGGTTTAGGTTATATCACCCGCACTCGCCGCCAGGAAGACCAGGCCGCAAGAATATTTTTTGATAACACCATTGTCGATTACCGCGATGATAACCGTCGCCTTTGGGTATTTATTGAAGACGGTGACGAAGAAGAACAATTTGATGATCAGGAGAACAAAAAGTCCGAAGAGGAAGGAGAGTTACAAGCACTTCCACCACGCCATTATCCTGAATGGGACTACCACACAAAAACTTATCGCCCTGACTGGGTAAGCCTGTACGAAAGCCTGCATCCTTCAGGAAATGCGGCCGATATCGACCGTATCCTTGAAAAACATTCCGCTTTGGCAAAACGCTTAAAGCAAATCCTTGATATGCTAAAACCACAAAACTATGTGCGGGTTCGCTACCAGGAAGAAGGCAGCGAACTGGATCTGGATGTTGCGATTCGTTCATTAATCGACTTTAAAAGTGGTGCACAGCCCGACCCTCGGATCAATATGAGCCATAGGCATGATGGCCGTGATATCGCAGTAACATTATTACTCGATTTATCCGCATCACTGGATGATGTACCACATGGATCTACACAAACATTATTAGCATTAAGCCAGGAGGCAGTGTCATTATTAGGCTGGGCAATTGATAAACTGGATGATAAATTCTCCATTGGTGGCTTCTTCTCAAATACCCGCCACGATGTGAAATATTTGCACATGAAGGGCTTTAGCGAGCGCTGGGATGATGATGTAAAAGCCCGCATCGCCAACATGGAAGCCGGTTTTTCAACCCGAATGGGTGCAGCAATGCGCCATGCAGGGCATTATTTAAGCACACAAAAAGCGGATAAAAAATTACTGCTTATTTTAACCGATGGTGAGCCAGCAGACATTGATGTGCAAGATGACAAACTCTTAATCAAAGATGCGCATAAAGCTGTTGGTGAACTGGATATGGATGGGATTTATACCCATTGCATAAGCTTGGACCCCAACGCCGATGAATACGTCAGCGATATATTTGGTTCACATTATACCGTTATTGATAATGTCAGCCGTTTGCCTGAGAAATTGCCGCAATTATTTCTAGCACTCACTAAATAATTGCTTACGGGCTTATCACAACTGTGGACTGTAAGCCCCGCTTTTATAAGCATGGCTGAACCAGGCAAAACACACAATTATTTATCAACATGGACATATGAGTAGGAGTATGAAGAATACCATCAAAGTCACTATTCCTTTTTCTTACAAAGGGATTGAACACTCACCGTCCTCTATTATTGATTTAGATTTACTTGCACAAGGCGAGCAAAGCATTGATGCGGTAACTCACCATGTTGCCAAAGATAACCATATCGACAATTATTCTTATGAATATGAAGTCCTGGAATCATCACCCAAAGTGTTTAGTGACCCTACCGGTATCGCTGAAAAATTCCTCTCCCATAATACTTTTGACCTGGAAGGTTTCAAACAGGCAGTCACACTTGAACACGAACAATCCATCCTGCAAAAGATAGCAAAAGAAACACTGGGAATAAAAAACCTGAAAGAACATGACGCACTACAACAAGCACTGTTGCAAGCCTACCATGCAGGTAAAACTCAACCGGGCTAATCGTGCAACTGGCAACAAGCAGCAGTCAAACAACCGCTGTTGTTTAA
>CAZPEE010000231.1:0-4016 GCA_964585525.1 uncultured Cocleimonas sp. | reverse complement strand
GGTATATTGGCGCGGTTGCCCAACATGGTTTGCAGTACCAGTTTAACTTTTGCTTTGGTATTACCTGTAAAACGAATGCCTACCCCTGGCGTGCCACTATCCCCTGTTTTTGGTGAAATCCAGACAACCTTACCAGGAACTGCCAGTTTTTTATCGGTTGATAATAGGTGCATCGCAACTATAACGTCGTTACCAAAACGGTAATTCCCATTATCAGTTGGCACAAACAAACCGCCATCTTTGATAAACGGCATAAAACTGGCGTGAAGGGCTGATTCATCTTTAAGTGGTAATTTTAGTACAATTCTTTCTGAAGCGCCTGCTTGTTCGTCTTTTACATGGGTGCTTTCAGGTTGATGTGTTGGTGCAGTGCTTTGGTCTGTCATAATGTTTTTTTTATTAATTTGTATGTATGGATGTAATTTAGCCGCTGGTCTGGCTACGTTAATCTAACAACGTTTAGTTTGTAACCATAAGACTAACATGTTTTCCAGAAAAATCTGAGGATTTACAGACGTATGGACAAGTTGTTTTTGGCGCAGTAATTGATCATATAAGTCCCATAATTTTACAGGAAGTACATTTTCTTCAATCATTAGGAGTGTATGATTACTTTTTATTAGCCTTTTACTTTGTAAATGGTGAGTTTGTAATAGTTGTTTAACCCAGCCTAGTTGCCAGTTCAGCAATGATTCCCTGTCCTGTTTATGCCATTTTTTTGCGATATCGGTGATTGAAACATGTTGCTGGATAATCTCGCTTATATCCTTTAAAAAATCAGCCCTGCTTTGTATAACATTTATCTTGGATGTCAAAACATTCAGTGCGGCAAGTGGCCTGCCTTGAGATATTTCCAGCGCTTGTTCTAAATCTTCCGGTTGCTGGTCTGCCACCTGTTTTTGGGTTCTCAACCATGCAATAGCCTGTTGCTTATCCGGTGTGGTTAAATGTAACAATTGGCAACGGCTTTTAATGGTTGCCAGTAAGGATGATGCTTTAGCACTTAATAGAATAATGACACTGTTATCTGCTGGCTCTTCCAGTGATTTTAATAAACTATTGGCGGCATTCAGGTTCATGCGCTCTGCCTGGCTTATCAGTACCACACGCTGGCCATTAAAACTTCGTGTCAATCCCAGGAAAGCATTCATGGCACGAATTTGGTCGACAACTATTTGCTGTTTATCGTCAAGCAGATCAATGTGCAGGTAGTCCGGGTTGGCTGATGAGTCGTAGGTTTTGCAGCCATGGCACTGGTTGCAAGCACCCTGGGCATTGGCAAGCTGTGGTGCTTCACATAATAACGATTTTATTATTTTGTCGGCGAAACCCCGTTTTCCAGTATTTTCTTCACCAGAAAACAATAAGGCATGTGGCAAATGACTCGATTGGCGCGCTTTGATAAAGTGTTGCCAGCTTTGCTCATGCCAGGGATATAACCCGTTCCTGGTTGATTCAATGGGTTTAGTCATTTCACTCATGCTGCAGGACGAATTTCACTCAGTGCCGCACTGATTTGTTGCTGAACTGTGTGTAAATCATATTGCGCGTGAATAATCTTAAACCGTTGTGGGTTTTGCTGGGCAAGGCTCAAGTATTGCTGGCGTACCTTGTTGAAAAAATCAAGCTGTTGTTGCTCAAAACGGTCTGTTTCTCCCCGGCTTTTAACGCGGGACAAGCCTGTTTTGGCATCAAGGTCGAACAAGAATGTATAGTCTGGGCGTAAATCACCCTGCACCCAGTTTTCCAGTGCGGCGATACGGTAAAGCTCAATACCGCGCCCTGCCCCCTGGTATGCATAGCTGGCATCGGTAAAGCGGTCGCACAATACCCACTTGCCTTCATTTAATGCGGGTAGTATCACCCGTTGTAGATGTTCGGCACGCGCCGCAAACATTAATAACAATTCGGTATCATGGTGCATTTCGGGCAAGTCTTTGGAAAGCAGGATATCACGTATCGCTTCGCCAACTTTGGTTCCACCTGGTTCACGTGTGAGCACAAATGGGTGCCCTGCTTCTTTGATTTTTTCCGCAATAAATTCAATATTGGTCGTTTTACCTGCGCCCTCGACCCCTTCAAACGTGATAAACACACCGTTATTTTTTGATTTTGCCATTATTTATCACCCTGGTAGCGTTTTTTATTGCCATTTAACAAATATTTAACCACAGCACGTTTATGTTCTGCATAGGTTTTTGAAAAATGCGATGTCCCGTCGTTTCCTTTTGCAACAAAATAAAGCATATCACCCTCTGCGGGGTTGAATACTGCTTCAATCGAGGCCTTGCTGGGGGTTGCAATGGGTGTGGGTGGCAGGCCTTTTCGTGTATAGGTGTTGTACGGTGTGTCGGTTTTTAAATCTTTTTTGCGAATATTTCCCTGGTATGTGTCACCCATGCCGTAAATGACTGTCGGGTCGGTTTGCAACATCATGCCTTTTTGCAAGCGGTTAAGAAATACCCGTGCTATTTTATTCCTGTCTTCAGGATGCCCTGTTTCTTTTTCTACTATGGAGGCTAGAATCAATGCATCGTAAGGGGTATTGATGCCCTTGAATACCTTGCGGTTTTGCCATTTTTCCTTAATAAATTTAACCATTGTATCGTGGCTTCGCTGTAAAAACTGTAAATCGGTTGTGCCGCGTGGATAATTGTAGGTATCCGGGTAAAACAATCCTTCGGGCTGATAGTCTGAATAGTCCGAATCAAGTTTTTTCATGATGTTTTTGTAATCATGGTCACTTAAGGTTTGTTTCAGGTTTTTATCCGCACGAATGGTTTTAATAATATCTTTAAATTGTTTACCTTCCAGTATCTGGGTTTGATAATGTTTGCTGGCTCCTTTGGTAAATTTATCGAGAAGCTGGCCTGGGGTTAAGCCTGCTTTGATAACATACTCCCCTGCTTTTATGTTGGTGTCCTGCTTGTTTAACTTGGCGAGTAAGGTAAATAGGTTGGCTGATTGGATAATGTTTCTGTTTCTTAAGTTTCTGGCTACCGTGCGGATGTTACTGCCTTTTTTGATTTCGAAACTGGCAACATCCTTTGGAACGGTTTGTAACTTGAACTTGTTATAGTCCTTATAGAAAAAATAGGCAAAGACAGCCAGTATAATGAAGACTAAAGGTAAGAGGTATTTGACTATAAATCGCATTGTTAATTCATTGTTAATTAATGGTATCTTTTATTCAGTGTTTAAGTATCAAGTTGTTTATTAAACGATGCAGCAAAATCTGCAAATACATAATCCCTGGTTTGTTGCCGGGACTTGAATGATTTTACAGGCCAAAGTCCAATAATGGAATTGCTCATCAGAATGCTTTGCGCCTGGAGCACCTCACCCATCCTGATGTTTGCCTCAACCACGTTAATTTTATTATTTTTTAGCCATTTCAGTAACTTATCTCTCATGATACCTTGAATGCCACATTGCCCAAGTCGTGGTGTTTTTACCGTGTTGTCACCGGTTACGATAAATAGATTGCTCATGGTTCCTTCAATAATAAATCCATCCATATCCTGCATGATACCTTCCTGAAAGTTATCCGTTAATTCAGCACTGGCTAATACCTGTTCCAGTCGATTAAGATGTTTGAAACCGGACAACTGCGGATTATGGGCAAGACGTGTTTCACATAGCGTTAATTGTATGCCTTTTTCCCGATGCTCATTGATATGATCACCCCACGGATGCAAGGTTAGTACCCTGGTCACCTGTGGTGCGGCTTCAGGCCGGTATCCCCTCCCCCCTGAACCTCGCGTTATAATGATTTTAAGTATCGCTTTATCCGCCACCGTATCAGTAAGTGAAGCAATTTCGCTTCCAAGCTCGTCCATATCAGGCAAGGGTATTGATAATGCGGAGCACCCCAGTTTCAGCCGGTCAAGGTGCGAGGCAAGAAACTGAGGCTGCTTATTTCTGATGGCAATGGTTTCAAAAACACCATCACCATAGTGCAAACCACGATCAGAAACGGGTAAGTTGTTTGTTTGAATACCGTTAACCAGTATCAT
>CAZPEE010000230.1:0-4088 GCA_964585525.1 uncultured Cocleimonas sp. | reverse complement strand
GTATTATCGGCAAACGCTTTTTCCAGTGTCGGCAATAAATCATCGGCACTTTCAACCCGGTAGCCTTTGGCACCAAAGGATTCGGCATATTTGACAAAATCAGGATTGTTAAAAGCGATATGGCTTTCCCGTCCATAATGGCGCAATTGATGCCACTTGATCAGACCGTATTCGCTGTCATTCCAGATCATAATCACAATAGCAATATCGTGACGCAATGCGGTTTCGATTTCTTGTGAATTCATCATAAACCCTGCATCACCCGTGATAGTCATCACATTTCGATCCGGGTTGACCAGCTTTGCGGCAATTGCACCAGGAACACCAATACCCATGGAAGCAAAACCATTGGAGATAATACAGGTATTGGGCTTTTCGGTTCGGTATAAACGTGCGATCCACATTTTATGCGCGCCCACATCGGAGATTAAAATATCGCTCGCATCAAGCGCTTTGCGTGTATCTGCCAAGATACGTTGCGGCTTTATGGGGAAACTCTGGTCATTTTTATAGTCATCTAACTCAGCCACAATCATTTCACGCAGTGAAGAGGTATCTTGTGCTTCACTTGGTTTGGCGGTTTCTGCAAGTCGGTCTAATGAGTCAGCAATTTTGCCCAGTACACCAGCAGCCAAAATATAGTGCTTATCGACCTCTGCATACGACTCATCAATATGAATGATTTTTTTATCTGCCGTTGGATGCCACAGGTAGGGATGGTATTCAACCATATCAAAGCCGATACAAATAATCACATCGGCACGATCAAAACCACAGGCGACAAAATCGTGTGCTTGTAATCCAACTGAGCCTAAACTGAGCGGATGTGAAAACGGTATGCAGCCCTTTGCCATAAAGGTTTGAGCCACTGGAATATTCAGTTTTTCTGCAAAAGCCACCAGGTTGGGGGCTGCCCGGCCTCTTACAACGCCATTTCCTGCCAGGATAATGGGTCTTTTAGCCTGAGAGATGATGTCTGCCGCTTGTTGTATTTTTTGTTGAGGTGCCGTTGGTGCGACCGGGAATTGCACATGCAAAGGCTGGTTATCACCTTCGACTAATTCTTTCGAAATATTTTCAGGGAAGCTGATAAAAGAGCCACCCGGCTTTTCCGCTTCGGCATCTTTAAAGGCTTTACGGACAATTTCTGGAATAATATCGGTTTCCAGTATTTCGGTGCTGTATTTTGATATGGGTTTAAACAAGCTGACTAAATCGAGTATTTGGTGGCTTTCTTTGTGCATTCGCGTGGTTGCACCCTGCCCAGCAATGGCGACTATGGGAGCCCGGTCCATATTGGCATCGGCAAAACCTGTGATTAAATTAGTTGCACCTGGGCCTAAGGTCGCTAAACATACACCTGCTTTTCCTGTCAGCCTGCCATAAACATCTGCCATAAAAGCAGCGCCTTGTTCATGGCGTGTGGTGATAAAGGTGATGGAGCTGTCAAGCAAGGCATCCATGGTCGCAATATTCTCTTCTCCAGGTATGCCAAAAATATATTCAACACCTTCATTCTCAAGACACTTGATTAATAGTTCTGCGGCTGTTGCCATGTTGTTTTCTCCTTAGCTTATCTGAGGAACATCCTGTCCCCATCTTGGTACGTTGTATCAGACTTCGTGGACTCATGATTTGCCGGGTGATTTCCCTGCATCCATGATGAGGTTAGTGCTAATGTTTTTGAGCACAATAACCGCCTGGTTTATTTTCTGCTTTGGGCGCTAATGACTCGGCAATCTTTTGGTATTCAGGTAGCACTTCGGGTCGTGGGTATAATGCATCCATTGATACGGATCGCCCATCACCTTGCACAATACGCACATGCTTGCGGTTCATTAATCGTGGTCTTGTAACGCCACAAGAGTGTGAAATGATATGTGTTTCATGGATAATATTACGGCAATAATTCGCTACCTTTACCGCTTTATCTTCAGGATTTAAACCTTTTTGCAATCGCTTGTCATGCGTTGTAATACCTGTTGGGCAGGTGTTTTTATTACATTTAAGTGCTTGAATACAACCGAGTGAAAACATAAAACCACGCGCCGAGGTGACAAAGTCCGCACCCGATGCCAGTGCCCAGCTCACTTCTGCTGGGGTCACTAATTTACCCGAAGCAATCAGTTTAATTCGATCACGCAAGCCGTACTTATGCAAAATATCAGAGACAAGAGGTAACGATTCTTTTACGACTAAACCGACATTATCCATCAATGCCATGGGGGCAGCACCCGTTCCTCCATCGCCACTATCAACCGTGATAAAATCAGGCGCATCTTTGATGCCGCGTTTATGAATTTCTTCGCACAGTGTTTCAATCCAGCCAAAAGACCCAATAACGGCTTTAAAACCAACTGGTTTTCCCGTGACATCACGAATACGGTTAATAACATCCAGCATTTCTTGTGGACTATTGATTTCGGGATGGCGATTAGGGGAAATAGAATCCTCGCCTTCAGGTATGCCACGAATCTTTGAGATTTCAGGGGTAACTTTAATGCCAGGTAATATTCCACCTTTGCCCGGTTTTGCGCCTTGACTCATTTTTAGTTCAAACATGCGCACCTGTTTATGAGCCGCAACTTCTTTTAGTCTGGTGTCACATAAATCACCTTTTTCATTTCGCACACCGTATTTAGCCGTACCAATTTGCATGACAATATCGCAACCACCCGCAAGATGATACGGTGCTAAACCGCCTTCTCCCGTGTTCATCCAGCAACCTGCCATTTTTGCGCCATTTGATAAGGCAAGTACCGCTGGTGTCGATAAAGCACCATAGCTCATGCCTGATATATTAAAAAATGAAGGGGCATTATAAGGATGTTCACAATAGGGTCCGATCTCTACAGGCTGCATTTCTACAGCATCTTGATCTAAGGTCGGAAAAGGGCAATTTGTGAAGATGACCGTGCCAGGTGGCGTTAGGTTTTTACTTGAGCCAAATGCTACGGTGCTATCATAATTTTTGGCTGCCTTATCTATCCATTCTCGTTCTGCACGGTTAAATGGCATTTCTTCCCGGTCCATTGCAAAGAAATACTGACGAAAAAACTCACCAAGTGTTGAAAATAAATAACGAAAGCGACCTACTACCGGGTAGTTTTTACGTACTGCATCCTTGGTTTGTGTAATATCCACTATGAATAGGACAATTAAAATCAAAATGCCCAGTCCAATAGCGCTTACAAACAGCGTTGATAACAGCTGTAAAGCCGTTACTATAAAATCATTCATTATAGTTTGCTTCCTGAATTAATGGATTACTAAATAACAAAGCCCGAAAATTCAGGCTTTGTTGCTAGGCCAGTACAGGTGTCTTGACTTTATTTATTGAGCTTAAGAAGTGGATAGGCTTCTGTGTAAATCCAGTCATTACCTTTGGCGGGTACATGGCAACCCAGACAATCTGTTTTGTAATTTTTGGCATGGTTTTTCTTGGTGTGATTATTGCTGTCATCTGGCTTAAAAAGCGCCCAGCCCCAGCCGTCACCCCATAGTGGGTTATCTGCAAAACGTGTTTTGCTGCTTTTGATCATAACAAACCATTGTTTAAGGTTTTCTGTTGCATGGCTAACGCCTTCACCCGTTGTGTAAGTGGCTGATTTAGAAGCTCTCAGCTCTTTTACCAGAGTTGCACCATCGGGAAACTTTCCCGTTTTTTGAAAGGCTTCGACAGTTGCTTTCTCCGTAAAAACATCATGAAAACCACTGGCATCACCACTGGGTACGAACCACGAGCCTAAATGAACCATCGAGGTTCGAAAGTCTTCAGGGAAGCTGATATTGCCCTTGCTATCAACATAAGGAGAAAAATGCTCCTTATTATCCTTGGTATCCGTATCAGCTAGAGCAGGATAAGTACCTAAGTTACAAACCAATATTAGCAATAGGCTTGTACTGGATTTGCTAAATTTATTTAACATATTATTTTCCTTTTGGCTCGATGTAATGATTCTTCAAGTCTGATTCATGTCCACCTGTAGCTTTTTCACCTGCTGCTTTACCTTTTCCAAGTACAGGATAGTATTGCGTAAAAACAAAATCATCAGCTGCCGCAGCGGCATGACACGAATTACAGGCGG
>CAZPEE010000229.1:4066-4146 GCA_964585525.1 uncultured Cocleimonas sp. | reverse complement strand
GAGCTATCGTTAGAGTTATCACTCACGGCAAATCTCGGCTATATTCATAAAGCGGGAAAGAATAACATGCTTTCGCTGCC
>CAZPEE010000229.1:0-3966 GCA_964585525.1 uncultured Cocleimonas sp. | reverse complement strand
CCCTAAAGGGCAGAAAGTATGTCCGTCGGAACGCAAAGCGTTTCAGGACGTGGTTGATAAAACCACAGACACAAATTAATAACTTCTCTTAAATAGAAAACAATACTCTCCCGCCCCCTAAAGGGCAGAAAGTATGTCCGTCGGAACGCAAAGCGTTTCAGGACGTGGTTTAGTCATCCAGTATTGTTTCAATATTTTTAATACTACCTTCGCCAAAATCAGCAATTAAACTTAGAAAATCCACATTGATATAAGTATTAAATTCCTTGAAATCATTAATATCTGGCCAATGATCCCTGGGTATTCCTACTTCAGACAATTCTTGTTCAAAAATTTTTTTGTAATGCTTTTTTAATTCTTCTTCTAAACTCAAAGCAGGATATAATGAATTAGAAGGAGTTTTTATCAAATAATATCCTTTAATTGAAGAGAATTGCTCTAAAGTTTGATTACTGCTATCAGTAAAACATTTGATTTTTAAATCCCTAAAGGGTTTTAAAAGGGTAACTCTTAGCAAGGTTCTGTTTGTACTTAATAATTTATTTTTCATCATCTTTAAAAACGAAATATTCCCTTTATTTTTTTCATATCTTGCTCAGCCAAAACACGAGTAAGCAACGGTTCGATAATAATACTATCTTTATCAGGCTGTCTGTCGACCACTTCTTGGCGTGTCATACCGACATAGTTAATGGGGTCTTCAGCCAATACAATATCAATATTGAGCACTAAATAAATCATTAAAAAATAAAAATAATCTATTCCGAATAGGTGGCGTGGTCTTGTCATACTGGGCTTCCTTATCTAGCAAGGTAATGCAGTAAGCATTACGTTTCCAAACAAATTTAATAGTTCGTTAATTTTATTCTCCCGCCACCCCTGGATATAGTATTTACATGACAGGGAAAGCCCGTCATCTTTAATAATCCTAGAATCCTCAGTTGATTTTTCCTGATGATCCATTGTGCTTTAAACAATAAACGATTTTACTTGCTAAATAATTCAAGGCTTTTAGGCATTTACCCATAATTTACGGTAACATCTAAAAGACAAACCAAGTCGTATAGTATGCGTACTTTCACTTTATCTAACGGGAATCACTATGAAAAAGACTCATTTTCACATAACTTCACTCATATTTGCTGCACTGTTTGCAACATCTGCTAGCAAGGTAGCCTTTGCCGACATACCGGGCATCACCACCGGCGCACAGTTACAAAAGGAAGCTGAAAAACGCACTAAAATCATTACCACGGAAGAACTTAAAAAAGCACTGGATACTGATCTGGACATGGTGCTTGTGGATGTGCGTACACCATCTGAAATCCCCAAGCTAGGTGGTTCAATCAAGGCGCAACAAAACGTGAACATTCCCCGTGGCTGGCTGGAATACCGGATTACCCGGGTCGCTTTAAGCAAAGACACGCCCATCGTTGTCTACTGTGGTGGTGGCGTAAGAACACCCATGGCAGCCGATACTTTGCAAAAAATGGGGTACACCAATGTAAAAAATTATTCAGCAGGATTTATGGGCTGGAAACAGGCTGGGCTTCCGATACAAAAATAGGCACTTTAGCTATTTTAACTTTCCTACAAAGGCTCTACTTATGGTAGATTATCCATAATTTATTATTAAGGGCAGTAACGAGTGACCACTGAAACGATAAACCAGACAACAGATTATACCCGCGCAGAAAACAGCACCTCTTTTGTTCAACAAAGCTACCCGATAGAGCAACCCTTCAAGCTACCAATGGTTGCTACAGCTTTGCTAATATTAGTTCCGGCATTGTTGATTTACTGGTTCTTTGGTGATTCCAGCAGTATGCCGCGTAGTTTAAAATTGTTTTTTGGCAACTGGATTTCGCCAATCATTTTGTGGTTCTTTGCTGCAAGTTTTTTTCATCTTATTTTAAAACGCGGCAAATTACGCCGGGAGCAACAACAAACCCGTTCCCTGATTAGCCGCATTCTGCCCTCACTTCTAAGCGATGATCTTGCCAATCTGCCGCATGCGCAGCTCAGCCAGCAATTAAAACAAACGGCAGCGAGCGCCAATATTGCCAGCAATAATTTACTACTAACACGCTTGTCGTTGTTTCTAAACCATGAAGAGAACGATGTCGATGAAACTTTTGGCATCAAGGAGCGTGAATTGATGCGTGGCTCTTATTCCTTATCGCGCTTCATGGTCTGGGCAATTCCGATTATGGGTTTTATTGGCACGGTTTGGGGCATCAGTAACGGCATCGCGCATTTCTCTGACGCGATGACCAGCACCAGCTCTGTCACCGACGTATCTGCCATGTTGAAGGAAAACCTGCCGCTGGTGACTAACTCGCTAGCGACCGCCTTTGATACCACCCTGCTCGCGCTACTCCTTAGTATCCCGTTGATGATGGTGATGATCTGGCTGGAAAAACAGGAAGAAGCCTACTTGATTGACCTGGAAGAAGACTGGTTTCATAGTATCAAACCAAAGATCGCCAAACCTGCTTTTGCAATTACAGCAACCGCAGGCGCAACCAATGCAGCAACCGCCACAGGAAACACCGACTCAGGCGGCCAGGCAGTTGCCAGCGAAATCAAACTGCTCAGTACACAAATCAAAGCGCTACAGGAAACCATGGAAGACCTGTATGAAACTGTGTTTGCCTCGAAACTTGGCAAAAAGTAGCTAGTTAAATAATCGAAACCATGAACCGCGCAAGCCGCCACGCACGCTATCTACCAGACCAGAAAATGGACATTAGCCTGTTTCCATTTTTGAGTATTTTCCTGTGTGTGATGGGTGTGCTTTCCTTTATCAATGTTTTAAGCAGTTTTAGCGCACCGCAAAAAATTGAAATGTCTGCCAAGATAGAGCAAGGCTACAAGGTTGCCTATCAGGTTTTTAATTTGCCCGATGGTATCATCAGTGTGCCACCAACCAAGCATTTGCGTAATTTACAAAAAGCGCTGGATGAAGATGGCAAGGCGATTCTGGAAGATATTATTCAGCAACGTGAACTCAGGATGACGCGCCTGGAAAAACATAACGGCCCAATCAACCAGGCAGCACAGGAACCCGAAATTGAAGACATCCTTGAAATGCTGCACAACATCCGCACGGTCAATGAACTGGCACTCAAAGCGAATTATTTATACGAAGAGTTTTTACTGTTTGGCATTTACCCGAACGGCGGGCAGGCTTACCAGAAATTTCGTGATGTGATGTCATTTACACAAGATGCGGCCTCTATCACGGTTGGGCTGGAACCTTTGGATTCGAACTGGACTCTAAACCTGAAACACGCGCCCGCAACACCAGGTAGCAGTAAACCATGAAAAATTTAATCAGCCTTGATTCACTCACAGACATCGTATCCAACTCAGTTGGCATACTGATTATTTTTGCGGTGATCAACCTGATCCATGACAACAATAAAACCTACCAGCTCGAAATTCCACTGGAGCATGAAACCGAATTAGCCCCCGCATTTTTTATGTGCAAGGATGACCGTATTATCGCCATGGATACCGATACACTGTTTAGCAACGCGGCGATGCAGGCAACCCACGGCGCGGCTGTTTCAAAACGAATTTTTCCACTGGATTACAAAGGCTTGTTTGGCAAAATCGACAAGCAAAACGGCATCTCTTTTTTCGTTAACGATACCAGCCAGTGGCCAAAATTCCAGGCGATTGAAAAACGCACATCCAGTATCCGTGAAGCACTGGAAAGCATCGACCCCAAAAAACAGTTTGCCTACTTTTTTGTTTACGATACCAGTAACGACGGCAGCGCAACCGGCAGCGGTTTTGAAAGCTTCCGCAAGGCACGCGAGTTTTTAAAAAAACGGGCAGTAAAATCCGGCTGGCAACCGGTCAACAGCGAAGCACCTGCTCATATCTGCGATTTATCCTTCAGCCCGCGCTGCACCTACCTGCCATCCTACCTGGGTAATTAACCCGGATATTTCATGA
>CAZPEE010000228.1:0-4161 GCA_964585525.1 uncultured Cocleimonas sp. | reverse complement strand
TGTTTTTTATCGCCGTTGTGATTTTCTGTATTTTTATGATTATTTGGTTGCCGCCTAATTGGTCACGGTTTATGGGTAACTGATTTTTATGGAAGAATTTGTAGGCATGGTGTGGCACCGCTTTATCACCAAAAAAGCAGCCAAACATTACCCCGAAGCGATTGTCCATCTGGAAGAAATCCGTAAAACTGCCGGAATTTTCTTCCGTGCGCTGGGTGGCGAAGGTGGCCTGCATGTCGAAAGCGCGACCGATTCTGAAGTACATGCACGCCGAACGATTCTGCAACGCATTGCTGGAACGGGCAACAAAACACAATATGCCTGGCGCGATGATGAAACACTGCGCCTGCCCGAAAGCATTGCACTGTTCCCCACGAAAGAGCTTAACCGCGATTTGTATTTATGGCTGACGGCTATTTCGGTGGTCAATGTTGACACAAAAAGAAATAAGGACTGGATTTCACGTAATCAAAAACGTACCGCCAAAACACTGGCGATCTGGCCCGGTTTAAAAAGCCGTTATCAAGCCTTGCTCGAAGCGCACCTGCAACAACGCCCAGAGCCAGGCAGCTTAAATAAAGGTGAAGCACAGCAGGAAAACGCTATTCGCCAGGCGCTCAAAAATTCTGATCAAAACATCATGCTGGAATACGCCAAGCGTCCACCACAACCCGTGCCACTGTGGTTGCACCCGTCACCGCCGAAACAAGAAGCGCTCAATATGGCGCATAACGACCCTGATATTATTGACAAAAACGACAAAGACGATGAAGACTCTGATAACAATAACAACAACAGCGCAGACAAAAAACAAAAACAAGTAAAACGCAAACAGGCTAACCGCGAAGATATGCCAGACGGCAACGATGGCTTGATGAGCTTCCGGCTTGAAAGCCTGTGGAGCTGGTCGGAATACGTCAAGGTTGACCGCAGCAGTGTCGACCAGGACGATGATGATGCTTCACGTACCGCCGAGGACATGGATCAGATCACACTCTCACAAGACAGCGAAACCAGCGCCAGTAAAATCAAACTGGACCTGGACCTACCCAATAGCCAATACGACGACATCGTTCTGGGCGAAGGCATCCCGGTGGATGAATGGGATTTCAAACAACAACGGCTACAAAAAGACCACTGCCGTATCATCCCGATGACAGCACGCCATGCCGAGGCGATGGATTTACCCACAAAACTACAGCCACAGGCACGTAAAATTCGCCGCCACTTTGAAATGCTGCGGCCTCAGCGCCACTGGGTCAGCCGTCAGAATGAAGGCACTGAACTTGACCTGGAAAACTACATCACTTTCCTGGCTGACCGCAAACACGGCCACGGCCACGTCAACAGCGACACACCCGTCTACCGCGACCTGCGCAACCAGAGCCGCGACCTTTCCTGCTTATTGCTTGCAGATTTATCACTCTCTACAGACGCATACATCAACGACGATGCCCGTGTGGTCGATGTGATACGTGACTCGCTCTACTTATTTTCAGAAGCACTAAGCGCCACCGGCGACCGCTTCGCGCTACACGGCTTCTCATCCCGTAACCGCAACCACGTCCGTTTCCACGACATCAAAACCTTCAACGACAGTTACAACAATGAGATCCGCGGACACATCAATGCCATTAAACCCGGCTACTACACCCGCATGGGAAGCGCCATCCGATACGCCAGCAAACTATTAGCCAAAGAACCCTCCACACAAAAATTGCTACTGATACTTACCGATGGCAAACCAAATGACCTCGACAAATACGAAGGCCGCTACGGTACCGAAGACACCCGCCAGGCGATCATCGAAGCCGAACAAATGGGGCTGCAACCCTTCTGTGTCACCATTGACGAACAGGCAGAAGACTACCTGCCCTATCTGTTTGGACAAAGCTCATTTGTGCTGGTCAGGAATGCAGAAGAATTGCCTAAGAAATTGCCACTGCTCTATCTCAGATTAACGCGTTGATAGCAGCCAGCTACCAGCATCACAACCTTGCAGTGAGTCACAAGAATTAGATAAGGTTTGGTATTTCAACAAAAACAAATAGGATCAATATTCAGACACAAACCGTTCTGAGAATAAATAAAGATCTGTTGGTAAAGGATGATCAAACGTGCCCGCTTTTTTTGCCCTTAATTCAGGTGATAAATTATTATTTAACCGATTAAAAATCACTTGAATATTGGCTTCGCCTTTAAAATGCTCTGCTAATTTCTCTAGATTGACATTATTATTGATAAATCCATTTTGCTTTAGATAATAAGCATAAGAAACAGGGTCTGTTTTAGTAGGAACAATCACAGAATCCCAAGCAAGTTCTATTTTTTCATCATCAGCTTTCAACTGTTCTCTTTCAATATATTGTTCAACAACAGAATGATGCCACTGATCTAATTCCTGAAGTTTTGTCTCTAGAAAAGCTTCTTTAATATGTTTATCTGTATGCTTTTTTTTCATCTCTTGTTCAACAGATATAAAGTCTTCATAAGAAATGCCGCCATTGCGATTTCTCCACTGAATATCTCTTTTGTAAGCATCTTCAAAAAAAGAACGGAAATCTTCTTCATGAATAAATTTTAAAGAATGCCCTGATGTTAATTCATAAAGCTGCTCAACCATTTCATCAATACTTGCGCCTTTCATGACGACTTTTTTCATCTCTGGTCGATTACTAATTTCAGCCCCCATAGGCATATCAGTAACGGTCAGTTCACTTCCATCATTATACTTTGCAACTAAGTCCACCCATAAACCCGCAATTGGATGCGTATATAAAACGCCAATATAAGCTTCTTTATAAAAGCTTAATAGCTTAACGCCATCCATTTCTGGAATGGTATAGGCTGCACCAACACGAAAGCCTTGAGCAATAAAATTTTTAACTAATGATTGTGCTTTCTTCTCTTCGATCCATTCAGGAAAAAGGTCTTTATTGATATGAATCACTAACGGTGTTGCGTTACCCTCTGCCGCTTTCAACCACTTCCCAAACTTTATTTTTATATAGTAATAAATGATGACAGCAGCCACGATAAGAAAGACAGCAACCCCTCCGATAATTTGTAAAAAGAGCATTTTTAGGCCTATTATTTTTATAATTTAACTGAATCCATGACTTCAATACGGATAACAGAATTTTAAGATATTGCTTGGGTTTTATTTTACCTGAAATAAAAACATTCTTTTTACCTTTCGTCGAATGGCACATCCTTGTTTTTTATAATCCCAATGACCTCGACAATAACGAAGGCAGCTACGATATTGAAGACACCCGCCAGGCAATCATCGAAGCAGAATAATATGAGCCTGCAACCCTTCTGTGTCACCATTGACGAACAGGCAGAAGACTACCTGCCCTATCTGTTTGGACAGCGTTCTTATGTGCTGCTCAGGAATACAGAAAAGTTACCGAAGAAATTTCCTTTGTTATATTTGCGACTAACAAAATAAGCCAAAATTACACCAAATCACACCAATCGAACGATTTGGTCTTTTCATGCTATAATACCACTACGTTAATCTTTTTTAGGTATTGATATGCATGTTTTTACAGCAAATGAAGCTAAAACCCACTTTGGAGAATTTATAGACAAGGCACAAAGGGAGCCTGTTAAAGTCACCCGCCGGGGACGCACTGTGGGTGTTCTCGTCTCTGAAGAAGAATATGAATCTATGCGAAATTTTTATGCAAACCGCTTATTACATACACTGGATGAAACAGCCAAAGAAGCACAAAAAAGAGGTTTAACAGAAGAAAAGCTAGCCGAACTTTTAGCCGATGAAAGTTAAGTCTGCGGTTATAGATACCAATGTACTGATAAGCGCAGCGCTTTCACCTAATGGCACTCCTGCCAAAGTTGTTAAACACTTTGTTGCAAATGGCAGGATCGTCTTTTCAGAAGAAACCTATGAAGAATTGAGTACACGACTCTGGCGACCTAAATTTGACCCCTATATTTCCAGAGAAAAACGTAAATCACTCCTGCTTGATTTTAGTAATATTGCCGAATGGATTGAAATTAGCAGTGAGCTAAAAATCTGTAGAGACCCGGACGATGATAAATTTCTGGAACTAGCGATAAAGGCAAATGCGTGGGTGCTTGTTAGCGGTGACCGTGACCTGACTGATTTAGGTAAGATTGAAGGAATTCCGATTA
>CAZPEE010000227.1:0-4177 GCA_964585525.1 uncultured Cocleimonas sp. | reverse complement strand
TTTTTTAAAGCTGCTTCTCTTTTTCCTGCCTCGGAACGGGAAGCAAGCTGCTCCTGGTAAACCAGTTCTACCGGCTGGCGCATGCGGGTATATTTCGCACCGGAGCCTTTTGCACCTAAACCATTGTGTTCATCAACGCGCCTCGCGATATCCGTGGTTATTCCAGTATAAAGGCTGTTATCAGCGCAACGTAACATATAAACAAACCAGCAATTCGTTTTCGACAAAAATATTCCCCAAAATAATAAGCGAGATTGAATTTATTAAGTACTTGCCACATGATAGCAGGATGACTCAGAAAAATAAGCCCGCCCTTAAAATCAGCAAGCTGAAAAAAACCTATGACAATACGTTTGTTGCATTAAAAGGTATAGACCTGGAAGTACAGCAAGGTGATTTTTTCGCCCTGCTCGGTGCCAATGGCGCAGGAAAATCCACCACCATTGGCATCATCGCCTCACTGGTCAACAAAACGTCAGGGAGCGTAGAGGTTTTTGGCTACGATCTTGAGCAAGAGCGTGAAATGGTCAAACAGCAAATTGGACTGGTTCCGCAAGAATTTAATTTCAATATTTTTGAGCCCATTTTTGAGATTATCATCAACCAGGGTGGCTATTACGGTATTGACCGCTCTACGGCTAAAAAACGCGCCGAAGAGTTGCTCAAATTACTGGGCTTGTGGGAGAAACGCAAAGACATCGCCAAGAACCTCTCTGGCGGCATGAAACGCCGCCTGATGATCGCCCGTGCGTTGATCCATAGCCCCAGATTACTGATTCTGGATGAGCCTACCGCTGGCGTTGATATTGAAATACGGCGCTCCATGTGGGAGCTACTCACACAGTTAAATGAAGCAGGAACCACCATAATCCTCACCACACACTATCTGGATGAAGCTGAAAGCCTGTGCCGAAATATTGCGATTATCAACCACGGCGAAGTGATCGAAAACACCAGCATGAAACAGCTATTGGCAAAGCTGCACACCGAAGTCTTTGTGCTGGACCTGAAAGAAGAAATAACCACGGCTCCAAATATCGAAGGACTGTCGATTAAACAACGCGACACACATACGCTGGAGGTTGAAGTCGATAAAAACCGCTCATTGAATTTCCTGTTTGAGAAACTGGATGAAAACGGCATCCGCGTCATGAGTATGCGCAACAAAAGCAATCGTTTAGAGGAGTTATTTATGAAATTGGTTGAGGGTGATAATACGCAAAAACAGGAGACAGGCGTATGACCTTAAACCAGAAAATCACCGCGTTAAAAACCATCCTGATCAAGGAAATCTTACGCTTTTCCCGCATCTGGATACAAACCATTTTGCCACCAGCGATTACCATGTCGCTGTATTTTATCATTTTTGGCAACCTGATCGGCAAAGCCATCGGCGAAATGGACGGATTCAAATATATCGAATACATTATTCCTGGACTCATTATGATGTCGGTCATTACCAACTCATACTCAAATGTAGTCTCTTCCTTTTTTAGTGCAAAACTGCATGGCAATATCCAGGAATTACTGATTTCGCCCACTCCCAACTGGATTATCCTGCTCGGCTATGTCGGCGGTGGCATGGCGCGTGGCTTAACCGTGGGACTGGTAGTAACGCTGGTATCATTGTTTTTCTCACAACTGGAAATCAAACACCTGTTGCTTACCGTCTTGATTGTCACCATGACATCCATGCTGTTTTCCATTGCAGGCCTAATCAACGCTGTCTACGCCAAAACCTTTGATGCGATTAACATCGTGCCAACCTTTATCCTCACCCCACTCACCTACCTGGGCGGCGTATTTTACTCCATCAACATGCTCTCGGAATTCTGGCAAACAGTATCATTGGCAAACCCTGTTTTATACATGGTCAACGGTTTTCGTTACGGCATTTTAGGCGTCTCTGATATTAGCCCACTGGCAAGCTTTACGCTGCTGGTCGCATTTACCGCAGGACTATTCTGGTTTGCGCTTAACCTGCTCAACAAGGGAACAGGCATTCGCTCATAGCATTCATACAATCAAATAAATACCCAAAACCATCAACACGCCCGCAAATAAATTCTTTCTCAGGCCCTTCTCTTTAAACAGATATGCACCATACAAAATGCCAAATAACAGGCTCATGCGTTTTACCGCAATCATGTAAGCAACCTGGGTTCCCTGTAGCGCATAAAAATGGCTCACCACCATACCCGCCATTAACAAACCCAGCAGCAAATTTACCCAGGGAAAACGTTTAGCAATGACGAAGGTAGACCTATCCTTAACCAGAAACAGTACGGTGGTTGCTGCCCCCAGCGTTACAAAATAAAAAGGCCCAAAAAATTCCGGACTTACTGACTCTGCGGACAACATCGCTGCTTTGCCCATAACCGATGTCAGGCTGTAAATAGCCGCTACCAGCAACATAATGCGCGCACCGCTCTGCCGAGAAATTGCCCTGAAAGGCTCCCATAATTTTCCCCAGGATTGATGGCCTGACCTATCAAGGTTCAATAGCCAGGCACCGCTGACAATCATCATCACACCCATGAAACCGCTAAAACTAACGGTTTCGCCAAGAATCAGGTATCCCGTCAAGGTATTAAAGACCGGGGTGAACGACAAATAAGGCAGAGTAAGCGCCAGGGGTGAGCGGGTGATTGCGCGTATATAAAGCAGCATTGCGATAATTTCCAGTGGAATCAATGCCGCCATCCAGCCCCAGAAAACCCAGTTTAATCGTGGCCAATCCTGCATCAAAAGGATGGGTAAAAGCAGTAACCCGGAAAGCCCGAATCGAACCAGGATAATTTCAGATGCCCGGCTTTTTGATAAATAGCGCTTGGTAACCGCATCTGCAGAGGCAAGAAAAAATGCAGACATCAGCGCCAATGTAACCCAGTTCATTTATCCTTCTTTACATTAAATGTCTCTTGCCACGCCGGGTGCGCTTCAAGCAGCTTTAACGCATCCTGTAGCAAGGATTTACCCGGCTCCATATGAAACCAGGTCGACAAACCAGAGGGATGTGGCAAAGGGATACAATCAGCATGGAGATGGTCACTATCCAGAACAAACTGCTGACCCACTGCATCGACTAGTTTGTTCACCTTTAAAAACTGTGTTATCGCCAGCTTGCCAACAGGAATAATCAACCTGGGTTGCATGATTTGATACTCCTGGTTGAGCCAATATTCACAATTGGCAATTTCCTGCTTATCAGGCACACGATCACCGCTTCCCTTTTCGTTTTTACCAGGAAAACAACGACATACCGCCGCCATGTAAACCTTTTCCCTAAACTGTTTTTCATCGACACCAATAGACGAAAACCATTTAAACAGTGTTTTTCCGGCCGTCCAGGCAAACGGCCTGCCCAGTAGCGGTTCTTTATCGCCGGGTGCCTGGCCGATCAGCATGATGGAGGACGATACCGGATGGCAGGTCACCGAAGGCCCGGTCATTTTTTCGCAGCGCCTGCAATTGCTTAATTCCTGCTGATGTTTCACAATATGTTCATTCATTGCGCTATGATGCCTGCTACAAAAGAAAAAACAAGACAGACACCTTACAACAACGGTACAACACACAAATAACATGTCAAAACCACTCCATTACGGTCAAACAAAAACCAGCAATTACCAGAAAGCGCTGCGCCTGTTCTGGGGCAAGGTCTATCGTGATGGCGGAAAAACGCTTTATAGCCTGCAACAGTTTGGCCCAAACAAACCGGAATGGATCAACGTCGAACATGTGTTCCCCATGGCCTGGGTGATCAAGGATATGATCAAACGCAAAAAATGCTATGACCGGCGTGATTGCCGCAAAAAATCCAGGCGTTTTAACCTGATTGAATCCGACCTGCACAATCTTTACCCCAGCCGCAGAGACCTGAACATGTTACGCAGCAGTTACCGCTTCGGTGTCATCAAGGGTGAAATACGTGTATTTCCCGAATATGATTTTGAAATCAACAGCAAGCAGCGCCTGATTGAACCCGCGCCTGCCAGCCAGGGAGAGATTGCACGCTGCATGTTTTATATGGCCGATGCGTACCAGCTGAAACTGTTTGCCAAACAGGCAAAAACACTCGCCTACTGGAACAAAGTTGACCAGCCCAGCAATGAAGAAAAACGCCGTAATGACCTGATTGAAGACCTGCAAGGCACCCGCAACCTGTTCATCGACT
>CAZPEE010000226.1:0-4214 GCA_964585525.1 uncultured Cocleimonas sp. | reverse complement strand
ACAATAGAAGGATTAGTCAGTTCAGGGTTGGCAAAATTCTTCACTGCCCTCACTGCCTTGTCATTCACGCCAACAGCCTTAGTCTCATATTTACCGGCTCGTAACTGGTCAATCGGGCCAATATCCAGCACCCGCATCATGCACGCCATGACACAATAGGGTTTGCGCCCGGCATCAATCTCATCGACACACATATTGCATTTTTTAACAATCTGGTCGACCGGGTCATATTGCGGCGCACCGTAGGGACAGGTCGCTTCACAACGGCGGCAACCGATGCACAAGGTCGAATCAATATCAACAATACCATCTTTTTTGCGCTTGAAAATAGCACCCGTTGGGCAAGCCGGTAAACAGGCTGGCTCAGCGCAATGGTTGCACGACACATTGACCTTGTAGGCATAGACATTCGGGTAGGTTCCACCCTCAATGTATTGCACCCGTCGAAAACGCGGCCCTGGCGGCAAACCATTTTTATCCTTACAAGCCATTTCACAGGCGCGACAGCCGATACAATCGACATTATTATGGATAAAACCTAACTGTTTATCAGGGACTACCGGCGTGTAAACTTCCTTTTTCTTTCGCTTTACTGCTTCCTTAATGACTGCTTTTTGTGCGGCATCTAGCTTAGCCATAATGTATTCCTCCTATTGGTCACGTCTAAAGACATGAGAACGTGCGGTAGCCAGTTGATCCCAGCCTGGGCGATGATTAAGCTTGGTTTTCTGGATATTTGCCAGCACCGTATTATAGGCAAAGGCACCTGCAGGACTCGGTGTATCGGATGTCAGCATGTCCGGGTTACCCGAGCGATCCACGCCATTTTCATCCAGGTCATGCCAGGCTCCTTCGTAGATAATTAACACACCAGGCATACAACGCTCAGTCACATAAGCGGGAACAACAACCTTGCCACGGTCATTCCAGACCTCAACCACATCACCAGTTTTGATACCCAATTTTTTAGCATCGGATGCATTAACCGTAACTTCCTGCTCATAGGTTTCACGCAGCCAGGTACAGTTGTTATAAATGGAATGGGTCCGCCATCTTGGGTGCGGCGAAATCAAATGATAGGGATGCTTTTTAACTTTTTCCTTATCACCGAGGTATTCAAAAGGCTCAATCCATTTTGGAATGGAAGGAATGTGATAACCGTACTTGGTTTTGGTCCAGTCACGTATACCGGCAAGCTCACTACTAAGGATTTCAATTTTCCCCGAAGCTGTTTTGAATTTCTTACCGTGTTTGATTTGTTCTTCAAACGCCACGTGTGGATGTTCGAGTTTAAACTTGTAAACACCGTGTTTTTTAAATTCTTTCCACGACATAGTAACACCCTGGTTAGGCATGACTTTTTTATTCCACCAATCAGCCAGATAGCTTTCATCAACCGCATCAGGATTATCAAAATAATCATTACCCGCACGTGGGTTAAAGGTATTTGCCATGCGCGGCCCACCGATACGGCGTAACAGTTCGGTGAATACCTGAAAATCCGTTTTGCTCTCACCCATCGGTTCAATCACCTTGGGTCGATGAATATAATAATGCCCCTTGTACCAGGGCAAGGCCACATCATGGCGCTCAAAATGGGTCGCAATCGGGAACACCACATCCGCATAAATTGCCGATGGTGTAATGGTTGAATCCATACACACCACCAGATCAAGCTTTTGTATTGCCTTGATCTCATTATTAATATTGGTAAGCTGGTTAAACCAATCCGAACCTTGCCAGAAAATTGCGCGGATATTCGGCACTACGCCATCCAGGTTATCATTACGCGGCCACAAACCTGCTTCTTCGCGTTTGACGTTGGGGTAATTATTCACAATATGTGCCCAACGATCTGACTTGATAGAAGCCCACCATTTATTCGCATACTGGTCATACGGGTAGGCAACACCTTCTGCATACCAGGATTTACCCACACCCTCGGCACAACCACCAAGGATACCAATATTGCCTGTCATGGATTGCAATGCTGCGGCCATACGGCTGTACTGTTCACCGTAGGCGTTGCGGCCCGGTGCCCAGGAAGCCTTTAATGCAGCGGGTTTGGTGGTGGCATACATTTTTGCCAGTTTGATAATATCAACAGCAGAAACACCACAAATCTGTGCGGCCCACTCGGGCGTTTTGGGTGTATTGTCATACTTACCCATGATGTAGTCTTTGAAATTCTCCTGTCCATTGGGCGAGTTCTTAGCCCAGTTCGGCATCGTTCCGGCATCCATACCCTGGGTAAATTTATTGATAAATTCCTGATCCTGCAGGTTTTTAGAGAAAATATAATGCGCCATACCCGCCATCATCGCGGCATCCGTATTAGGCTTGATGGGTATCCACCAGGCATCATAGGCAGCTGCCGAGTCGGTATATTGCGGATCAACCAGTACAAACTTGCAACCACGCTGTTTCGCCATACGCATGTAGTAGAACGTATTACCACCATGGAAAGTATAAGCCGGGTTCCAGCCCCACATGATGATTAGCTTGCAATGTGCATAGGCGTCATCTTCATTGCCATCATGAATGGTGCCATAGGTCCAGCGCGAACTGGTAGTAGTACCCTGATACGAGGGAACCGACCAGGAATTGGTACGGCAGCCAAACACGCCTAAAAATCGTCCCAGCAAGCCTTCAATCTGGTCAGATTTGTGTAACACTCCATAGGATGCACCCGCGTAACTTTGATCCAGTATCGCCTGGGGGCCATACTTGTTTTTAATATCAATCATTTTACGTGCGGTAAAGTTCAACGCCTCATCCCAACTGGCGCGTCGGAATTTTCCTTCACCCCGCTTGCCTACCCGGATCATCGGATACAATAAACGCTCTGCCGAATACAAGCGTTGACGGTAGGAGCGCCCGCGCAAACAGGCACGGAGTTCAAGCTCATCTTCCTCATCCTTACCAAAATGCCCATCCTTTTGATAACTACCATTGTCGGTTGATAACCTGACAATCACATCACCTTTTTTATGCGCGACCAGCATGTGGCGTGAGCCACAGTTATGCGCACAGGATGTGACAACCGTTTCCAGCTGATCATCTTTTGGATAAGGCTCGTAAGCAAACGCCTCCGCCTTTTCTGGCGTTGCAGTTAATAATCCACCAGCGCCCAATGCAGCGGCACCACCTGCCGTTGTTTTCAAAAAGGAACGGCGTGACTTATTAAGTCCCGGATATTTTTTAATCCTGATTTTCTCGTGATTCTTAGTCATGATTCTAATTCCTTATTTTTTATTCAGAAAACGGGCCTGTGATTCAGTAGGCCGGTTTTTTGCCCAGTCAGGCGTTTCTTTTGGCATGGTTGGCCAGCTATGACGCGGGTAAGGAAAACTAATTCGATACCATGCACGTCCACCATGGCAGCCATAACACAGGTCACCGTTAGTCGCGCCTTCTTTTTCTATAGCAACAGGTTTGAGGAAATTAACCTGGTGTCGATTGGTACGGAATACTGCGTGGCAAGTCATACAATTGTTACCAAATGTTTTACCACTTTCAGTCCATGGCCCGGTTAATCCCGTCATATGTTTCCAAGGAAATTTGCCATGGCACATCAAACAAATATTAGGATCAACCATTTTGCGTTGTACCGGTGCATGTGGCCCATCTGCAGAGCTGCCCACTGTTTCTTCACGAGGGTCATTACCTTGATGACAAGTGTTACATTTCATATCCATGACCTTTTTGGCTAAAGGTCCGACTAAATGTCGCCGATGAAACGTATCCTGCTCCCCTTCGTAGGTATTGAGGGTTTCATACCAGGCCAATACCTCGGATTTTTTCACGCCTGCGGGTGAAGTATTACGGGGTTTTCGATCCAGTATTTCCTTGTGGCATGCCAAACACTGTTCATTGGTGGCCGAATCTATAGCCGGTTTAAAATGAATCGGATCCCATTTGGCACGGTGATAATCTTTATCCTGTGCTAGCACGCCTTCTGCAATTGCATTACCCATTATCGCAACAGCACCTAATAACAAAGCCGCTAACATAAAAAAGTTAAGCTTCTTCATGTTTCGTTCCTTAAAAAATAACCAATCGAATTTAAGGACAGTGGCAACCCACTGTCCTTAAGGACTACTTACCGAAATGCCACCATTTTTTCTTCTGGCCTGACATTCCGTTCATTCCAGACATACCATTCATACCGGACATCCCGTTCATGCCCGACATTCCGTTCATACCGGACATAC